>DATHKF010000583.1:0-11259 GCA_035489505.1 Bacteroidia bacterium
ATTTACAGCGGGTTCTCCCGTTACCGTGAGTGCAATTTTTTCCAGCTGGTGATTTCCTCCAGTGGGAACATAATCTGCAAACAGCGTGTAGTCTCCACCGGCAGGAAATTTTGTTTTCACCTGGTAACTTCCGTCGGCCTGGTATTCCGGGTGAATGTGCTCGAACCAGGAAAGATCATTGCTCACGATGATGAGATGAATTTTCTTTTCATGCTCCACATCCAGTGGAACCTGTTCTGCATCCTTCCCTTTTATTTTCGGAATAAAAGAAAGTACGACATCTTCACCTGCTTTCGGTGCGGCAGGAATTCCGTTGAACTGCATGAAATACGTATTGGTATTTCCGGCGTTGTCGTTGTGCTCGAGTTTCATTCCGCACTTCGGACAGGTTTCACCTTCGTGACCGGTTACTTCCGGGTGCATGGGGCAGGCGTACGTGTGTACATGACCTTCTTCGTTTTCGTGGCTCATGGAATCGTGATTAGGTGTGTTCGCATTGTCTCCGCAGGACAGTAAAAAAATCATTGTTCCAACAACTGCAGGGATGTATAGTGTTTTTTGTAATCGATTCATAGTATTTCGTTTTTACTGATTGAGATAAATCATTTTTGCCTGGTAACTTGCATTGACAACAACGCGCTCATTTTCTTCCACGCCTTTCAGGATAACCGTAAACTCTCCGTTATCCTCGCCCGGTTGAATATAACTCACGCTGTATTGTTCAGCAGCATCTTTAATGAACACAACCGGTCTTCCATTGATTTCGCTGATCGCGCTGTTGGGTACTGCAATTTCCCGGCTCGGCTCCTTCGCAAACACATGGACGTTTACAAATTCACCAATCTTGAATTCTCCATCCGGGTTATCCATCTCAAAAAGCACACGTTGCGATTGGTTGGTTGGATTGATCGATTGGGCCATGGAGAGCAGGTGCACTTCACCGGTCTGGTGATTATCGTTCGTGCATTCCACCGTAAAACGTCCGCCTCCTTCTATCTGGTGAGCGTCCTTATCAAAGACCTGCGCTTCGATGTAAACTTTCGAGAGATTGGTGATCGTGAACAGCGTGGTTCCTGCCGTAACTGTGACACCCACACTCATTGTGAAATTTTCCACGATTCCCTCAATAGGTGAACGCAAATAAATGAGCCGTGAAGGATCAGTAGCACCTCCGGAAAGATTATTGAAGAGTTTTTTATTCTCTTCCGCTTTCTGCAGGCGGGCAAGCGCTTCGTCAATGTCCTGTTTGGCAACGATGTCTTTCAACGACAGCAACCGGTCGTAATCTTTTTTCGCGGCGTCGTATTCTGCCAGCACATTGTTTCTTTCTGCCGCAAAATTAACCACGGAGGCTGCATCCATAGCCGGTTCGAGAATGGCGAGTAGTTGTCCTTTGTTTACTTTCTGTCCCACATTCACATTCAGCGAATAAATATTTCCGCTTTGCGAAGGCTGCACCAGCGCTTGTCCGTTCGACGATGGAACAACGGTACCATACAGCGAAACACTTTCGGTAAAGTCGCCGGTTTCCATTTTGTACGTGAGCATATCAAACAGGAACTGCGATTCTTTCGGAATGTAAATGGTGTTCGAAAAATTCGTGTTCTCCGATCCTTCGTGCCCATCGCCGTGTGCAGATAACCGCGATGAACCGTTTGGAACCAATCCCACAAGGAAGATCACCAACAGCGACGTGGCTTTTGTTTTTCTTCCGGCTTTCATGATCAGGAACATGAGCGCCAAACCGCACCCTGTTCCCAATGCAAACAGCAACCATGCATTGTCCATCCAGCTTTTCGGTTCGGCCGCTTCTGCTTCCAGTTCTTTGCCGACATCAATTCCTTCGAGCGCGAGCAAATCGGCACCGTGGGGAGAATCAATATTGACATTGATCCGGTATTTTTTCTTTTCCGGGAAAGTTGCTTCCGCAGAATAAATTCCGTCTTGGTCGCGGTGCACTTCAAATTTCAACGTCGGATCATCCGGGGATGAAAGCCTGATCGTTGCACTGTCGATCGCACGGTTGGTGAGAAAATCACTGAGGAAAATCTCTACATGCCCGGCTTCACCGGGATGAAGCGGTGCGTAGCGAAGCAGGACTTCGTATTTATCCGAAACGGCTTCCGTGGAAAAATAATTGCGCGCTGCAGTCTTCGGTTGCTCGTTGTGATCGTGCTCATCGCCTCCGTGCGCCGCAAGCTGCAGCGGGAGAAATGCAAGAAGCAGGTAGATTAGATTTTTCATAGGTTTCCGGATAAATAGTTGAGCTGGATCACCGACCAGTTGTAATTTCTTGTGGCTTCGATGTGATTGAAACGGATGTTGTAAGCATCATTGAGCGTGCGCAGGTACGTGGTGTAATCCGACTGTCCTGCATTAAAAATCCGTCCGGCAGCATCTTCAATCCCTTTCGCCTGGTTCAATCCCGTTTCTTCGTAGTAAATCAATGCGAGGGTTGATTTGGATTGTTCCGCGCGCGCGCCAATGAGCTGGGAAGAAAATTGTTGCTGCTGCGCGAGACTTTGTTGTTCTGCGATTTGTATGCCTGTACGTGCAGCCTGAATGCGTCCGGTATATTGCCAGAACCAAAGTGGAACTGTAATACCCGCACGAAACCTGTAGCTCACCGGTGTGTTCGCAGGTCCCTGATTGAGATAACCAAACATGAACCCGGGCATAAACCGGTTGCGCTCCACCTGCAGCAATCGTTTACTCACCACGCCTTGCTGCGCATAAAAACCAACGTATGGATTTGCAGCGAGACTAACCTGCAGCGGTTCTCTGACCAGCGACGCAGCCAACGGATCAACACCAAAAGGCGCCGCGATTCCGGTGAACAAGGCCAGCTGTTCCTGCGCTGCCACGTAATCTGCTTTAGCCTGTTCGTACCGGAGATGCACTTCTGCAGATTGCACCTCCGCGAAAGTTCTTTGAATGTAATCCAGCTTACCCGCGTTGAATGTGCGCACCGCCGCTTCGCTGATCGAACGGTACAAGCTATCCTGTTTGTTCAACAGGACAAGTCGCGCCTGCTGGTATTGTATGTCGAGATACAGCTTTCCTACTTCGCGCTTCACTTCAATGGCAGAGATCGCCTGCGCAAATCCCGAAAGCTTCGTTTGTTCTTTTTGATACTGATGCTGGCGGACATACGTTCCTGGAAAATCGAACGACTGCTGCACACCAATCGTGTAAAATTCTCCCGATGGACTTTCCGCAACCACTTCCGGGTTATCCAGGCTCACACTGCTTTTCTGAAGCTGCCTGCTCTGTATCGTTTGCAAGGCCGCGGCCTGCACTGCAGGACTTCGTTGCAGTGCAGAATCCAGTGCCTGTTTCAATGTCACCGTTTGCTGGGCTTTTATGGGCACAGCAGCGAGCGTACATCCCGCGATGAATATGAATACTTTGAAAAGACTACTTCTGTTTCCGGTTTTCATTTTCAATTCATTTTTTCAGAGCATGGTAAATAGCGTGAAGGAAGACATGGCAACCATCAGGAGATCTTCAATGATCGTTACGGTGCTCATCGGCAGGTTAAATACTGCTCCCAGGCAGGCGCAACGGATTTGTTTTTTGCCGAGCACACTTTGAATGACACCGATGCTGCTGAAACCCATCACTGCAATGGCTGCGATGTTGGTAATCAATGGATCAAAACCGGTGAGAAACAAAATTCCCAGCGTCAACTCAATAAACGGATAAATAAATCCATAGGCCTTCACCCGTTTTGCAAGCACGTCGTACATCGCGTAGCTGTCTGCAAAGCCACGCAGGTCAAGCAGTTTGAAGAACGAAAAAACGATGAAGAAGCCGGCCATGGAATTGTTCATCCACATCATCGCGTGCAATTCACCCGCATGAATACTGGTGAGCAGTGAAATTCCTGCGATAAAACTACCAATGAGCAGAAGCGGCTGATAGGTCTTCAACCACGAAACCGCCGCTTCCTGTTTCATTGCGTGGTGACTGTTATCTGCTTTGTTTTCGCTGATGCTGTAACGGCCATCGCGCCCGATCGCATCCTGCAAGGCATCAATACCCATGTGTTTGTCCATCGTAATGACTGCAGAGTTCTGCGTTACGTCGGCACTCAGCACATCAGGAAGCATGAGCAAACTGCTTTTTACTTTGGCCACGCAGCTGCTGCACGTGAGACCGGAGAGAATATACTTATGTGTCATCATGATCAGTTGTTTGAATGATTTGATGATACAAAAGTATACCTGCCCCATGGGGTACGTGTTATAGTATAACCGGGAAGATTTATATGATTCCGTGGTTATCATAATTTGTCGAGCGGTTTGCGTTTGTGGTCGCGGATTTCGCGGTAATGACTGGGTGTAAGCCCAGTTATTTTTTTAAACTGCGCAGAGAGATGGGCCAGGCTGCTGTAACCTGTTTTAAATGCAATTTCACTGAGGGAAAGTTCTCCGTAAACGAGTAATTCCTTCACGCGCTCAATACGCTGCAGGATCATGTACTTTTCGATGGTGAGGCCTTCCACTTCAGAAAACAGGCTGCTGAGATAGTCGTAGTCGCGGCCAATTTTCTCTGCGATATAATCCGAGAGGTTCACCTTGATCTTCTCATCGCTGTAATGAACGAAATTAATCAGCAACGTTTTGATCTGCTCAATCAGTTTCGATTTCTGATCATCGAGAAGTTCAAAACCGTGGTGTTCCAATCTTTCGCGCAACGATTCGATTTCCGGCCGGCTTAATTCTTTTCCGAGTTCTGCTTCACCCAATACGATTTGCGTCACCGGAATGCCCAGGCTGTCCAGCTCATTCCTCACGACGCTGATGCACCGGTTGCAGACCATATTTCGGATGTGAATTTTCATTGGATCCTTTTGATTTAATCAAACAGCAAAAAAGACGCAGGGAAAAGTCAATAGCTTTCCTGCATCAGTATTACCAATGAAAAATCAAACCTGGAAGGAGCGGATAAATACCCGGATGTCGGGAACGCGCGGAGGTGGATGAAAGTACTCTTTGCCCTGCACCGAAATGGCGTACACGAAACGGGCGAAAGAAACATGCAACGGCTGAGCAATTGCGTTTTCGAAACAATTTATTTTGCCAACAACAGTAGATTTTTCAACCTGTGATCCGCTGAACGTGGAAAAAAAAACTCCGGTAAAATCGACGCAGCAGCTGTTTTCACTTTCATCATGACTGCCTGCATCCTGGTGATCTTCCTCAGGCTGCGCTTCGTGATCGTGGTGGTGATCGTGACCGAACGGATGTTCGTGTGCAACTCCGGCCTGGTCAATAATATGGTGTACTCCGCAACTCAGTGCTGTGGCCTGAACATAAACAAACGAACCCGCGATAAGCAGGGCGAGTGTTTTGTACCATATGTTCAAACGGTGTTGCATGATTCAAATTTAAATCAAATTTCATCTCCTTCGGATACAAAAAAAGAAACTGCCTCCGGAGGAAGCAGTTTCGCAGTAAAAACAAGGAAAGAATGGCCTTAAGGCTGGATCGTGCAGCCGTTGGGCGTCCATATCATGAAAATGCTTCCGCACGATGAACCGGGGAATATCCCTGATGCATCGGCCACCTGCGATACTGAAGCCACGGTGTTGGAATAAGGCGGCTTGCAGATAAATCCGATCCCATCAACGCGCAGAAGGTTGAGTTCGATATCTGCCCTTTCGCAGCCCTGGAACTCGTTGCACTGAATAATGTACTGGCCTCCCGGAGGAATATTAACAATGTTCGAGGAACCCGGGCAGCCAGGTCCGAAGATGGTATACTGGATGTCGATCGCACAACCCAGGTTATTCTGGATAGTGTAAGGACAACTTGCCTGGGCATTCACTTTGTTCGTGAACGCCAGTGAGAACAGCAGGATGAGCGCTGTAACGGACAGTTTCCGGAGCAATGTTATTTTCATGGGTTAAGTGTTTATGGGTTTATTTTGGTTAAAAATATCCCTTGAAACATAACACATGTGAAAATCAAATTCGAGCCTGGTTTGTGGAATGAAGCTTTGAGTTTGCAGAATGCGCGATTGAATTTGTGGAATGCGGGAACGGGAAAATGCTGTTCACGCCAGTGCCTTACTCTTTCTTCTGGCAGCATCCGTCCAGTTTGCCCTGGGCTTTCGGATTCGCTTTCACGTCGTCGGCATCATAACCGGAGTTGGAAATCACCGTACGGATTTTGTCCGGAGTCGTACGTTTTGCATTGTACTTCACGGTAATGGTCATGGCTGCAGCATCAATAACCACCGATTTGACACCCTTGGTCAGCATCAAATCCTTCTCCAGTGCGGTTTTACTTTCGCATACTGCAAAATGATCGCAGTAAAACGTGGTCTTAATCACGATTTCACTCAATTGAGGCTTACTGAAACCCGTTACCAGTAAAAAGATCGCGATTCCCGCTATGGATAAGATGCTTTTCATACGCGTTGTTATTTGTCCAAAGTTACGGTTTTGCACGGCCGTAAACAATATTTCGACTGGCGGTTTCAACTCAACGTAAAATTTATTTAGATTTGTCTAAATTTAATTTCCTGCGATTCTAAAATATTTCAAAACAATGCGACATACAACAGCGGCATCACTTATTCTCGGACTGGTTTGCCTGGGGGTTACCGCCTGCCAGAAACTACTTCCTCCTGCTCCGGCCGACAATGAAATCCTGGACGGTCCCATTGAAGGACTGACCAACGAACAACGCCAGATTTTCCTTGCGGGAGACATTGCGTTCAACGACCAGATCTTCACACCGGAAACTGGACTCGGACCGATTTTCGTTGCCACTTCCTGCGGAACCTGTCACGCCGGAGATGGACGCGGACATCCTTTCACCACACTCACGCGTTTCGGGCAGACCGACAGCACAGGAAACATGTACGCGAACGTAGGCGGGCCGCAACTGCAGAACCGTGCGAACCCGGGTCACACGCCGGAATCACTTCCTGCGAATGTGGCATCCGCACAATTTACTCCACCGGCAAACACAGGTCTCGGATATCTCGAAGCAGTTTCAGACGCAACGTTAATTGCGATGCAGGATCCAACCGATTCGAACGGCGACGGAATTTCCGGTGTTGTCAATTGGGTGATCATGCCCGATTTTCTGACTCCCGATCCAAACGCTGTTGTGCTCGGCGGACGTTACATCGGACGTTTCGGAAGAAAAGCTGCTGCGATCAACCTGCTTCACCAAACTGTGAATGCATACATCCAGGATATGGGAATTACTTCCGATTACCAGATGCAGGATCTGTTTCACTTCAACAACGGCGTGTTTGGTACCGATGGTTGCGCTGATCCCGAAGTTTCCGGTTCAGCAGTGAACAATGTGGTCTTCTACCTGCAAACATTGAAAGCGCCGATCCGCAGAAACACCGACAACGCAGACGTGATGGCCGGTGAGCAACTGTTTTCGCAGATCAATTGCAGCGGATGTCATACACCAACGTTGCAAACCGGGTATTCTCCGATTGCACCTTTGTCGTTCACTACATTTCATCCGTACACCGACCTGTTGGTGCACGACATGGGCGCAGGACTTGATGACGGTTACACCGAAGGAACCGCATTCACTTCCGAATGGAGAACACCTCCGTTGTGGGGATTGGGCTTGTCGCCAAACTCGCAGGGCAATCAATATTTTCTGATGCACGATGGTCGCGCACATTCACTTGATGAGGCGATCCGGATGCACGGAGGTGAAGCCACAAACAGTGTGAATGCCTACCAGGTGCTGACCGAAACAGAACGCGCTCAACTCATCACGTTCCTCGAATCTCTTTAAGCATGGAACGGAGATCATTTATAAAAACCTGTGCACTGATCTGCGCCGGGGGAACAGCGGTGAGCATGCTGCTCAGCAGTTGTAAATCCGTTTACTATGCAACTGCTGTTGTTGACAACAAAACCATCACGCTGAAGAAAACGGAATTTACCAATGAAGAAGGTGTGCTACGGGCATTCGTGGTTGTACGCAACGACCGGCTGGAATTTCCAATCTGCATTTACCGTTTTGACAAAACATATATCGCGCTTTCTACCAAATGCACGCATAGCGGCTGTGAAGTACAACCGAACGCAACCACGCTGGTGTGTCCGTGCCACGGAAGCGAGTTTAGCAACAAAGGCAAGGTGATGAACCCGCCGGCTGAAAGTGATCTTAAACAATACATCGTTACCGAAGACAATGAAAACATACTCGTACAACTTTAGCCTTGCAGTTACACTGTTCACCTTGTTTCTCTTTACCGGAACCGTTTCAGCACAAAACGACTCCACGTTCCTGAAACGAACACCGCCGGACACATCCAAACCGGTGATGAATTCAGATGCGGCGTATAATCGTCCGTTTCTGCAACTCGGAAAAACACCGATCGCCATTGGCGGATACATGGAAGCGAACACCAACTATTGGGGAACAGATGGTGTTTCCGAAGGGTTTTCGTTCCAGTTCCGGAGGTTGACCATTTTCATGTCGTCGACGATCACAAAGAAAATCCGTTTTCTGTCGGAGATCGAATTTGAAGATGGCACGAAGGAAATCAACATCGAATTTGCGGCGCTCGATTTTGAATTTCATCCGCTGCTCAATCTCCGCACCGGAATTGTGATGAATCCCATTGGTGCGTTCAACCAGAATCATGACGGACCAAGATGGGAATTTGTTGAACGCCCGATTTCTGCAACACGCATGTTGCCTGCGACCTGGTCGAATGCCGGTTTCGGTTTGCACGGAAAAATTTACCAGCAGAAATGGATCTTCGGTTATGAAGCGTATCTCACCAACGGATTTGACAATACGATCATCGCGAATGCAGAGAACCGCACATTTCTACCGTCAACAAAACTGAACCGCGATCGTTTCGAAGAAAGCTTCAACGGTTCGCCCATGTTCACGGGTAAAATTGCCATTGGGCGTCGCGGTGTCGGAGAAATCGGATTCTCGTACATGGGAGGCATCTACAACAAATTCCAGGAAGACGGTTTGATCCTCGATGTAAAAAGACGCGTCGATGTTTTTGCGATCGACTTCAACACGACCATTCCGAAAATCGGAACGGTGATCATTGCAGAAGTGGCGCAGGTGCTTGTACAAATTCCGGCTTCGTATTCGCAGCAATTCGGCAACAGCCAGTTCGGAGGATTTGTGGACATCGTGCAGCCCATTGTGAAACGGAAAATGTTTGGCTGGGAAAAAGCGGTGATCAATGCGGCTGTTCGCCTCGAGTATGTCGATTGGAATTTAGAAACTTTCAATGAAACCGGCGGAAAAATTTACGATCACATTTACGCGATTACACCGGGTATCAGTTTTCGTCCGTCGGGTACAGTGGTGATGCGGTTGAATTACCGGTATGAGTGGCAGACGGATATTTTAGGGAATCCTCCGGCGAGAACGGCGGCGGTACAGTTTGGGGTGGCGGCGTACTTCTGATGGGCGATACGTAATAGACGCCCCTCGATTCCTCGGGACAGGCTCCGCCGCAAAGTGCGCAAAGGAAAATGCAAAGGGGTGAATTGTGTTGCTTATTTTTTCACCGCAGAGGCGCGGAGACGCAGAGAATTTGCCCTTTAAGCAAGCAATGGTCGCGGAGAAGAAACTCTGCGACCATTGCTGACTCAAAACATAAAAACGCTCCGCGCCTCCGCGGTGAATATTAATAATCCAAAAAAAACTTTGTGAAAAACTTTGCGGCTATTTTAAAGACCGTCGATCTCCTTACAAAGATTCTCGAAGATCATTTCAATATCCCCAACACCATTAATCGTTTTGAGGCGTCCTTGCTTCTCGTAAAAAGGAAGCACGTGAATTGTCTTCGTGAAATATTCTGTAATGCGCTTGTTGAGTTTTTCTTCTTCATCATCCGCGCGCTTCGATACGAGTTTGCGTTTGGCAATGCGTTCGCGGATTTCACTTTCTGCAACATCCAGCGCAATTACACCGTGAATGGCTGAACCGTTGTCCTTCATGAACTGATCGAGCGCTTCGGCCTGCGGAACTGTACGCGGAAATCCGTCGAACAGAAATCCTTTAGCGTTCGGATTTTTATCCAGTTCTTCCCTGAGCATTGCAATGGTAATTGCATCAGGAACAAGTTCACCGCTGTTCATGATCTCTTTCACACGCTTACCGAGTTCGGTGTCGTTCGAAGTATGCCAGCGGAACAGATCGCCCGTAGCAATGTGCACGAATCCGTATTTCTCAATTAGCTTTTCCGACTGTGTACCTTTTCCTGCACCAGGAGGTCCGAATAAAACGAGATTTAGCATGCGGCTGGATTATTTTGAAACTTGAAATTTACAATCTGGCATTTATTCTTTAATCACGTAAATGTCCTTGAGGTTTCTTCCCATCCCGTTGTAGTCGAGACCGTATCCTACGATAAACTCATTTGGAATCTCGAGTCCAACGTAATCAACCGCGATGCTTTTCTTGTACGCTTCCGGCTTAAACAGCAACGTCGCAATTTTCACCGTCAGCGGTTTACGGTGTTCAAGGTCGGCCATCATCTGCACGATCGTATTGCCTGTATCGACAATATCTTCTACAATAATTACATCGCGCCCTTCCAGGTGTTCATTCAAACCAATCAGTTCTTTCACTTTTCCTGAACTGCTGGTTCCCTGGTACGATGAAAATTTCACAAAAGAAACTTCGCAATCGACGTGAATAGCGCGAAGCAAATCAGCCGCAAAAAGAAAAGCGCCGTTCAGTACAACAAGAAAAAGCGGGTTCTTCCCCTGGTAGTCTTTATTGATCTGTGCAGCAACGATTTTTACCGCATCGCCAATCTTCTCACCAGTGAGGTAAGGCACGAATACTTTATCGCCAAGTTTAACTTCTGTTTTCAAGGATGGGCAAAAGTAACCTTTTTGGTAAGAATGGCCACTAAGACTCAAAGACACTAAGAAGCACAAAGAATCAAATCTTCGTGAACCTTTGTGCCTTAGTGCCTTCGTGGCAAACGATAGTGGGCTGTTCAAAACTTGACGCCCTTTCTGCTAACAATTCCTGTTCATTAAGCGTTAACTTAGTGTGGATAAGTTTCCGGTTCCAAACACCGGGTCTTTGTCTACTTTTGGAACCCTTTCCAAAAAAATTACCCCCGCTATGAGTACTGAAGAGAAGAAAAATACAACACGCCGCACCCCGCAACACGCGCAGGTGTCGCAGCAGTTGTATGAAATCGGGAAGTTACCCCCGCAAGCGGTTGAACTTGAAGAGGCTGTGCTCGGGGCACTGATGCTTGAAAAGGATGCAC
>DATHKF010000584.1:0-4300 GCA_035489505.1 Bacteroidia bacterium
CCGGTTATTCATGTCGAAACACGAAAAGACGCGACAGGCTCTGATCAGTTGAACAGCGCCTTCAGTTCAGTTGCATCCTGCGGTTTCATTTTCCCGGCAAGAATCAAAGCGAGTTGTCTTCTCCGCAATGCGCCGTGGAACCGTTCTTTTTCAAGATCAGTTACAGGCTCAATGGGCGGCACGGGTAACGGCTGGCCGTTCTGATCGACAGCCACAAACGTATATATGGCTTCGTTGCTCTTCATTTTTTCCCCGGATACGGGATCTTCAACGAAAACATCAATGAAAACTTCCATCGAAGAAGAAAACGCGCGCGAAACTTTGGCCTCAAGTGTTACAATGGCTGCGTATGGAATGGGGTGATGAAATGCCACGTGATTGACCGTAGCCGTAACCACCACCCGCCGGCAATGACGATGCGCTGAAATAGCCGCAATCACGTCCATCCATTCCAGCAAACGACCACCGAAAAGATTCTTCAGGTTGTTCGTGTCGTTTGGCAAAACATGGTGAGTGGAAATAGCGAGGGAATCGGTAGGAGATTTTGGTTTCATGACGCAAAGATAGACGGGAGTACGGAGACTGGAGACGATAGACGCACAAAAGTTCCTCCCGCAGAGTTCGGATACCGGCCTCATCACAAATTCACAAGTTTTAAGCTTCGAATTGTGAGTGTTTCGCCGGTCCATCGTCTATCGCCTCCCGTCTATCTTCTATCTTTGTCGTCTATGAAGAATTTCTTCGGCGTACTTAAATACGTAACCGGTTACTGGCGTTATGCCTGGCTGAACATTTTCTTCAACATCCTTTCGGTTTTCTTTAACCTGTTTTCGCTGCTTTCTGTAATCCCGCTGCTGCAGCTACTCTTCATTTCCCGCGATGATGAATTCGCAGAGATCGTTGCCAAGGGAGAACCCATTGTCGACTTCGACATCAACTCAGCGCTTGATTGGATAAACTATAAGTTCGCCGTATATATTTCCAATAGTCCTGATCCGTCGCAATCGCGACTGGAAATTCTGTTCTACATCTGCATCTGCATCATTGGCATTTTCTTCTTCAAGAGCCTGACGCGGTACCTCGCCATGTTTTTTATTGCTATCATCCGCAATGGCGTGGTACGCGATTTCAGAAACGCGATGTACAGAAAATGCCTGCGTCTGCCTTTGTCGTGGTATTCAAACGAACGCAAGGGCGACATCATGAGCCGCATGACTTCCGACCTGCACGAAGTGGAATGGAGCGTGATGAGTTCATTGGAAATGACATTCCGCGAACCGATCACCATCATTGCCATTCTCGTGATGATGATCATGATGAGCTGGCAACTGACCATTGCAGTGCTGGTGGCTACTCCGATAATCGGATTATTGCTCAGCCTGGTATCGAAAAGCCTCAAACGTTCTTCCACGAAAGCAAAGGAAAAGCATGGCCTGATGCTTTCGTTGCTGGAAGAGATGTTGGGCGGACTTCGCATCATCAAAGGCTTCAATGCGGAAGAACGCATGTCCGATAAGTTCAAACAGGAAAACCAGGATTACACCCGGATCATGGTTCGGAATTACCGGAAAACTGACCTGGCTTCTCCGTTGAGCGAATTTCTCATTGTTGTTGTTATTGCCGGCGTGCTTTACTACGGAGGTCACCTCGTTATCGAAGGAAACGCAATGGATGGAAAAAAGTTTGTTGGATACCTGCTCATCTTCTTCCAGCTCATTACTCCGGTACGGCAATTTACCCAGGCGTATTACAACGTGCAGAAAGGATTAGCATCCAAGGAACGGATTGATGTGATCCTTCATGCTGAGGAAACGATCAGGGATAAAACGCGTCCGAAAACAGTCGATGGATTCCACAAGGAGATCGAATACCGCAACGTGAGTTTTGCTTACGTCCGTGGTGATGAAGGTTATGCCTTGAAGAACGTTGACCTCAAAGTGCAGAAAGGAAAAACGGTAGCACTGGTAGGCCAATCGGGTTCGGGCAAAACTACACTGGCCGATTTGCTGCCACGGTTTTACGACGTAACCGGGGGAACCGTGATGATCGATGGAACCGATATCCGCGATGTAAGCATGCATGATTTACGTTCGCTGATGGGAATCGTATCGCAGGAGTCCATTCTTTTCAATGATACTGTCTTCAACAACATTGCCTTCGGAACTGAAGGTGTAACGCAAACACAGGTTGAAGAAGCAGCCCGTATTGCAAACGCACACGACTTCATCCTCGAAATGCCGAACGGTTACGAAACCAACATCGGCGACCGCGGTTCGAAAATGTCGGGCGGGCAACGACAACGTATTGCCATTGCACGGGCCGTTTTGAAAAACCCACCGATCCTGATCCTGGACGAAGCAACTTCTGCCCTCGATACATCCAGCGAACGTCTCGTGCAGGAAGCGTTGAATAACCTGATGCAAAACCGGACTTCGATCATCATTGCGCATCGCCTGAGCACTATTCAGCACGCCGATGAGATCATTGTCCTGCAAAAAGGAGAAATTATCGAACGCGGAAGTCACCAGGACCTGCTCGATAAAGGCGGCGTTTACAAAAAACTGCACGAAATGCAGGCGTTTGTCTGAGCAATGACGCACATGAAGACGTAAGATTTAGGGGTATTGGACCGCTTCGCTAAACGCCAGTTTCGTATATTTGATCCATATCAAACTTACGGAAACCCGTCATGAAAAAATTTCTACTTTCTTCTGTTGCTGTAACCGCTTTGTCGCTTGCAGCCAGCGCCCAGGCATTTATTCCTAACTCCGGATTTGAGTCGTGGGGTTCCACTGCAGGTGAAGATCAGCAGCCAACCGGTTGGATTTCTTATAACGTTTTTACGTTCAGTCTTTTTGAAACCAGCGGACCAAACCCAACATCGGTAACCCAGGCCGGAACTCCCGACAATTACCAGGGGAATTATTCTGCAAAAATTTCGACTGTAACGCTCGTGAGCAATCCGTCTTCCGCAGATATTCCGAATACTGCCGGTGCACTGTCCACAGGTACTGTTTTGTTCAGCAGTCCTTATTTATTCCCGGGATATGGTTCACAGCAACGCCCGGCTACCTTGTCCTATTTTGCAAAATATACACCGGTGGGTGTAGATTCTGCTTTCTGTGTTGTGCTTATCACACACTGGAATGGATCAACGCGCGATACAGTTGCATACGGCGTAGATTTTATGCACGTTGCAGTGCCTTCGTACCAGCAGCGCAATGTTGCTATGACTTATTTTCCTGCGCAGGTCAACACTATCCCTGACACAATCAGCATTACATTCAGCGCAAGCAGCTTTTACAACCCACAGGTTGGAAGCGCTCTTTGGGTAGATGCTGTTTCATTTGCAGGATATGTTGGCATGGAAGAAAACAACATCAACAACGGTGTTTCTGTTTACCCGAATCCATCTGCAACCATCACGCAGTTTGATGTAACCGGTGATAACGCAAGCCAGGTGATTGTACATGACATGACCGGCCGCGAAGTTCGTCGTGAGAATTTCAACGGCAAAGTTGCCCGTGTAAATTCTGCAGAACTCGCTGACGGAGCCTACACCTATACCATTGTTGATTCAGAACAACAGGTGTTGAGCCGCGGTCAATTCGCTGTTGCGCACTAAAAAGCTGTAACCAATTTATTTAAACCCGTTATGCTGAAAAGTGTAACGGGTTTTTCTATAATTCGAATTCCGGTGGCCATCAGGATCAATGACATGGACGCACCGTGAACTAATTAGACTGCTCCTGTTCGATCCGGACCGGCTGGTCCGCCCCATCGGGCTATCCGGCTGCAACCGTTTGATGGTCAAAGCACCTGATCGAATTGGGGTCCAGCCCGGATTCCGACTGTAATCAGGTGTTTTCCGCCAGTTGATAATTATTTACCATACAGTTGTTCAATAACCGGGTGTGGCAACACTCGTTTGCATAATTTTGGTACAGCAAACTCAAATGAACTACCCCAACGTATTAGTATTATCCACTGTCCTTGTCCTTGCTTCATGCGGACAGGAACAAGACCCCAATGGTGAAACGCACGTCAGCGCGGAAGACCCTGAGAAGATCAACCGGCTCGTGAATGAGCAGTTGAAAGAACAACTCGGTTCCATTGACACCGGCAAAACGTTTCGCCTCGGCAGCGACAGCATCACGGCATTGCCGCAGGTGGCTGAATTTTACAAAACCATTCAAAACGGTTCTGCGTGGATCGACAAAGGAACGTTGAGCCCCGCTGGCGATTCGTTGTGGTCGCTCATCCGCGATGCCGCAAGTTTCGGATTGATTGCCGAAGATTA
>DATHKF010000585.1:0-4356 GCA_035489505.1 Bacteroidia bacterium
TCCGGTGTGTGACCACTCGTGATGCAATCAATCGTTCCATCAGCAACACCGGCGAGTAAGGCCTGGCGATCGCTTTCGGAGCGGAGTGGGGGATGCACTTTGTAGTTCGTATCGAAGTCGGTGAGGACTTCGTCGTTCCAGTGGAGATTGTATGCGTGTACTGCGCAGGTAACCGGCAGACCGTCTTTCTTCGCTTTACGGACCAGCTCTACACTGCGCGCAGTGCTGATTGCCATGAGGTGAATGGGTGCGTTTGCATATTCGGCGAGCGAAATATTCCGCGCCACCATCAGTTCTTCAGCGAGGGCAGGAATTCCTTTCAGTCCGAGCATTGTGCTCATCGGGCCTTCGTTCATTTGCCCGCCGGAAGAAATTGTTTTGTCGTCGCAACGTGCAAATATTTTTCCGCCGAACTGGTTCGCGTACATCATCGCACGTACGAGCAGACCCGCGTGGGCAATTGGTTTATCGGCATCGCAGAACACTTTTGCGCCTGCGGAAAACATGTCGAAGAGTTCGGCCATGTCTTTGCCTTCGAGGCCAACCGACAATGCACCGGCCGGAATAATTTCGATGGGTAAATCCTGCGATCGTCTGCGGATGTATTCCACTTGCGATTTGTTGTCGACCACAGGGTGTGTATCCGGCATTGAAAGGATCGCAGTGAACCCCCCGGCAGCAGCACATGCTGCAACTGTCTGAAGCGTTTCTTTGTGCTCAAATCCGGGATCGCATACGTGTGCGTGCAGGTCCATGAAGCCGGGTGAGATATGAAGGCTTTCGGAAGTAATTTCTTTTACGCCGTCGGCGCGCAATGCGTTACTGATTCGTGTGATCACATTATTCTCAATGAGAATATCTGTTTCCTTTCCGTTCAAAGGAGAGTTCGGATCGATGATGCGGGCATTGCGCAGGAGAACTTTGCTCATATCAGGTTGTCGTGGCGATAGGTATAGTACGGTTTTTCCAGAGACGAATCAGTAAAATTTCTGCAAGCATGCAAGCCAGCACAAGCCAGATGCAGATCTTCCAGAGACGAATGCCGTAATCTTTTTCGGTGAGGATTTCTGTCAGTCCATCGAGACCTTTATCGAGCACGCTGAATTTTTGTAAACCTGCTGCGAGATGCTGCGCTTCAATTTCGTCTTTCGTAAACACGCGCATATCCGATTCGGTGCGGTCGTAATTGAACGAAATGCCGGTGATCATTCTATTGTCAAGATTCACCAGGTAATTTCCCGGTGCAACCACCATGCGCTGTACATCGAGCAATGTTTTTCCATCCTGCACCACGTGCGCAGGAATCACATCAAACTTTTGTGCTTCGTCTGTAAGGTGAAACGGATTCTCTCCGATCGTTCCCACGTCTCCGATGTCCACCGGTTTGCTGTCGCTGATCGTGTAGAACAATTCGCCCTGCGGTTGTGAGAACAATGCGGCCTGGTACAACGTAGGAACGAACAACGCATGACGCGGAAGATTTCCGAATTCTCCGTACAAACCAACAGCCGAGAGATAAACATTTCCTTTTCCGGAACGGTAACTGGCCATGAACACGTCGCCGTTTCTTAAACGCATAAGTTCTTCTTCGCGCGAACGGCTTGAAGAAAGAATTTTGTAGTGATCTCCGGCCATGGGCATGTCCATGTTTCCGGTGGTGCGTTCAAACACGCCCTGGTACAACGGGTGCTGGAAGTTGAGGTGTTCAACGGGTTGCATCGTTGTATCGTACGCGCCGTAACCTGAAAGGCCGAGCGGGTTGAGCAATGCGTTGTAAGAAACAACATCAGCGCCGGCGCCGGGGAAAACCATGAGGCTTCCGCCATTGTCGACAAACTTTTTCAGTTCATTGGCAAGACCCGACGAAACACTCTTCAGGCTATTGAGTACGATGAAACGGTAATTCGCAAACGATGTATAATCGATTTTTCCTTCATCGGTTTCTGTGAAGACAAAAGCGGAGTCCGTTGCGAAAAGTGTTTTGAGGTAATGCGGTTCTGCGAAAGCAGGAGTCATGGCTTCTGAAGGCTCAATCGAGAGGACCGGAATGTTTTTCAATACGGTGAACGAGAAGTAAAACCGGTCGTCAAACGTTACCGGGTAATCGTTGATCTCGATGAGTCCCTGCTGCAAACCGGGTTCGCGAATGGTGAAGTACAGTATCGTATCGGTTGTGCTGTTCGCTGCGACGCTGAAACTCGCCGGCGTTTTGGCTTGTCCGTTTACGTACAGACGCATCGGAACATTTTCCATGTCCACGTCTGAGCGTGAACGGATCCGCACGTGCATCGCTTCCGGTTGATTGATCTTGCGCACCGGTGTTTCAAACCACACCGAATCGATGTAGAGATTGTTTTTATTCTGTGCCGACGCAATGATCTCTCGGAACTGGATCGTAGTATCTACTTTGATCCGCGCGAAATCGGAAACAGTTTGCTGAAAATCGGAGAGGAGGAAAGCTTCCTTGTTCTCCTGCACAACATCGGGCGTGTTGTTGAGCAGGTCCTGCTGGCGGCGCACCACTTCCGAAATGTTCCGTACAGCCGGTGATGGTTTCACTTCCTCAAGCAGGTTGAGGAATTCTTCTTTACTCACGAGGCGCTGGTGGCGTCCTTCAAAATCGTTGGTGAGTAACTGAAACCGGTCTGTGGTATTGTAAGCGGCTACAATTTCGCGCGCATCTTTTTTTACTTCGTCGAGGAGTGAACCGTTAGCGCCAACAGCATCCATGCTGAATGAATTATCGACCCAAATGCTCACGGCTTTCTGGCCTTTCTTCACCGTCGCGTTATCCTGCGGGATGAACGGTTGTGCGAATGCCATGACGAGGAAAAAAATCGCCAGCAAACGGCAGGCAAGAATAAGAATGTTTTTGAGTTTGTTCCGCGCTTTAGTGTCGTGCCGAACCTCACGCAGGAAGCGGACGTTGGTAAACATCACGCGACGGAATTTCCGGAAATTAAACAGGTGGATGATGATCGGGATCGCCAGTGCTGCGAGAGCAAAGAGAAAGGTTGGGTTGGCGAAATTCATCAAAGGTTAAAGGTAAGGAATAGTTGGGTGCCGAAACGGAGAAATGGGCGAAAAACTGTGAATAAAGGTGAAATTACGGGTGATATGAACTTTGATCGTCGCGCTTGGAATTTTTTTTGAGCGTGATGCAGCGAATGTTCCGGATCCATTGTCATAGTGGTAATTTGTACCGTGTTGAATGACGAGGAACTAGTCGGAAAGTGTTTGCAGGGCAAGCGTGAAGCACAGAAAGAGCTTTACGATCGCTTTGCACCCAAAATGTTGGGTGTATGCTATCGCTATGCCGGTTCGCGTGAGGAAGCGGAGGATTTTTTGCAGGAGGCGTTCATCACGGTGTTCAGGAAGCTGAAACAATGGAAAGGCGATGGCGAATTGGGAGCCTGGATCCGGAAAATTATGGTGAACACTTCGCTGAACGGGATCAAATCGAAACACCGCATTGCGGAAAACCAGAATGTCATCCCGATTGATAATGTGATGTACAACTCCGGATTGCAGGAACCGGCTTCCGATGAAGAACTGGTTGAACTGATTCACAATCTCCCGGTCGGGTACAAAACTGTTTTTAACCTCTACGCGATTGAGGGATACTCGCACGAGGAAATCGGAAATATGCTCGGCATAAAAGCGAGCACGTCCCGTTCACAGTATACGCGGGCCAGGGAATTGCTCATGAAGAAACTGGATACAGACAAAAAAAATAAACACAATGACGGACGACTTGCATGACCTGAACAACAGGTTAAAAAAGTCGGCGGAAGATTTTTCGCTGACACCTTCGCCCGGCGTTTGGGAAAACGTTGAGCGTGAGATCAACCGTAAGGATCGGAAGAGAAGGGCGTTCATCTGGCTGTGGATCGGCATTGCAGCGCTGATCGGAAGCGGAGGTTGGTTGGTTCGATCTGGTTTCAATAAAGCGGAGACTGTTTCCGAACAGCAGATTGTAGTGGACGATGCAAATTCAGTAGTGCAGAAGACGGGTCAGTCGAACAAAACGGATGTGACGGATCATGCAAAGACAGTTTATCCGGATTCACCTTCGGGCAAAAATGCCGGTGATCCACTGGTTGTACAGGCAACAGTTCCGCCATTACGGACAAACGGGCCAACGAAATATTCCCGCAAACCCTGGATTGGAAGCCAGCCGCTGATTACAGGCGAGAAACGTGATCAGGCGCAAACAGAAGTTAGAACGAACACGGATGTAAAAAATGATGCATTCAATGCTCCCGCGGATAGGATGAATGATGTGGTTGATCTTGCTTTTACAGAACCGCTCAATGTCGTGCCGATCGATAGCGCACAGCTCATAACCAGTAACGA
>DATHKF010000586.1:0-3199 GCA_035489505.1 Bacteroidia bacterium
CCGTGACCGGTGAAGTTTTTTATAAAAAAGCCGTTGATCTCGCACCATTCATTCCCGATTTTCGTGCGAAGTATGCTCTTGCACTCGCTTCGCAGCAGAAATCGAGCGAAGCGAAGGTGCAGTACGAAGAAGTGCTGAAGCAATATCCGGTTTTTGTTCCGGCCATGACCAGCCTCGGTTTTCTCTGGCTGACGAGCGGAAATGATGCACAGGCAGAGAAATTGTATACAAATGCTCTGAAAATCGACCCGGATGATAAAAATGCCCTCATGAATACCGCCGGGTTGTATATTTTTAGAAAAAATTACCCGGAAGCGCTGAAATACGTGAATGCCGTGCTCGTTTTAAATCCGGGCGACCAGCAGGCTACGCAATTGCGGACGCAGCTACAGACGATGATGAGACAAAACCCATGACGTTAAGTTTTTTCGCCTTCGGCGTCCTGCCACAGATTCGCAGATTACGCAGATGGAAAAACAATTAATTATTTAAATCTGCGTAATCTGCGCATCTGTGGCCAACGCGCCAAAGGCGCTACAACGAATAAAATGGAAATTGAAAATCAGAATAAAGTGAGTGGTGGATCGCGCTTCAAAAAAATACTGAAGATTACCTTCCTGGTGCTGCTGATTCCTGCTGCATTCGGCGGATGGTGGTTCTGGAAAATTTATTTCAAACCCGGAACACATCCCGGCGATGAAAAAGGAGTTTTCTATGTGCACACCGGAACCACTTACGATCAGCTCGTGGATGATCTCGAAGCGAAAAAGATCATCGACAGCCGCAAGGATTTTGAGTGGACAGCGAAGCTGAAAAAATTCGAGAAACCGAAAGCGGGGCGTTACCGCATTCGCGAAGGAATGACGTACCGCGAACTGATCAATATGTTTACGGCGGGATTGCAGGAACCGGTTATGCTCACGTTCAATACCGTTCGCACCAAACAGGATCTTGCGCGGCAGGTTGGACGCTATCTCGAAACGGATTCGCTGGAAATTGTGACTTTGCTCGAAGATGATTCCTACGCGGCGAAGTATGGTTTTTCCGGTGAAACATTTCTCACGATGTTCATTCCAGACACGTACGAATTTTACTGGAATACTTCCGCCGAAGATTTTTTCAAACGCATGGCCGAAGAATACAAAGCTTTCTGGACCGATGAGCGAAAGAAAAAAGCCCTCGCGCTGAACATGACGCAAAGCGAAGTTTCGATTCTCGCATCGATTGTTGAGTCGGAGCAACGCTCGCATGTGGAAGAACGTAAAATCATAGCGGGATTGTACCTGAACCGTCTCGAAAAAGGCATGCGCCTGGAGTCGGATCCGACGGTGATCTACGCGATTGG
Organism: Bacteroidia bacterium; assembly: GCA_035489505.1. Lineage (GTDB taxonomy): Bacteria > Bacteroidota > Bacteroidia > Palsa-965 > Palsa-965. Next base: position 1,346 of record DATHKF010000586.1, read on the forward strand.
TGATTTCACTATCAACCGCGTGTTACGTGATGACCTGAAATACGAATCGCCATACAACACGTATCTGCACACCGGTTTGCCTCCGGGACCGATCCTGCTTCCGGAAAAGGCCAGTCTCGACGCTGTGCTGAACCGCGACGACAACGATTACATTTTCATGTGCGCGGAGTACGGAACAGGTTTGCACAATTTCACGGCGGATTTTGATGAGCATTGCAGGAATGCGAATGCGTTTCGGAAGGCGCTGGACAAGGCGGGAATTAAGAAGTAGCATCTAACCACCCTGCTTATTCATTTGGAATTGCTGAAGAAAATCCATGTTTTCATGAAGTACCCGTAAAACATCAATTGTTTCAGAAGGTGTGATGAGGTAGAATATAAAATGGGATTTGATCTTTGAATAGCGAAATCCATCCCCTAATTCGCTGCAATCCTTACCACTAAGTGGAAATTGAGTCAACCTGTAAATTTCAGAGTAAAGCAACTGGTAATAGCGGTTGGCCTGTTGGCGTGACCATTGTTCTTTTGTGTAAATCCAAATGCTATCCATGTCTGTGATAGCTTCCTGTCGGATTGTAAAGTCCATATCCTAACGATGCTTGTCGTTAAGTTTTTTCAGGTGTTTCTTAAAATCAAAGTTCTTAACTGCAGGAGATTTTTCACCTTTCTTGAGCTCCTTAATCAATGTTTGTCGTTGCTCTTCTTGCTTTTCAAAGAGACGCAGGGCTGTTCTTACTACTTCGCTTGCAGAAGAATATCGACCCGATTCAACTTGTTTACCAATGAATTTTTCAAAATATTCTCCTAGCAGTACAGATGTGTTCTTGGCCATGATATTTAGTTCTTACAACAAATATACCAATTCTTGGTATAACATTTAAGGGTGCCGGTTTCCATGAATCTTCTTACTTTTACCACCCCAAACATCACTTATGTACCAAATCAAATTCGGCACCGACGGCTGGAGAGCCATCATCGCCAAAGAATTCACAGTTGAGAACGTTTCACGCGTTACAGAAGGCACGGCTATCTGGCTGAACAAGAATTTCAAATCGCCATCCGTTGTTGTGGGACATGACTGCCGTTTCGCCGGAGAATTATTCGCGGAAACCACTGCGAAAGTATTCTGCAACGCTGGAATCAAAGTATATATCGCGAAAGATTTTGTGAGTACGCCCATGATTTCACTCGGTGCGCGCAATTACAAATGCGATTTGGGTGTGATCGTTACCGCAAGTCACAATCCGCCTTCGTACAATGGATATAAACTCAAAGCCGGTTATGGCGGACCACTTGCCCCGGAAAAAATTTCGGAGATCGAACCGTTGATTCCGGAAGTGAGCACAACACCGCTCGATCAACTGAAACTGGAAGATTTCGAAAAGAAAGGATTGCTTCAGTGGATCAATCTCGAAGACGAATACGTTGCTCACGTTGAGAAGAATTTTGATCTCGACGCCATCCGCAAATCGAAAATGAACCTCGCTTACGATGCAATGTACGGCGCCGGACAGAATGTAATCCGCCGGTTATTTCCGGATGCGACGCTGTTGCATTGCGAGAATAATCCATCGTTTGATGGACAAGCGCCCGAGCCGATTGCGAGAAACCTCCAGGAGTTTGCAGAACTGATTCGTCTCTCGGGAGATATCGACTGCGGTCTCGCTACGGATGGAGATGCCGATCGTATTGGCCTTTTCGACAGCGAAGGAAATTTCATTGATTCGCACCACATCATCCTTTTATTGATTCACTACATGGTGAAATATAAAAAGATGAGTGGAAAAGTCTGCACAGCGTTCAGCACCACGGTGAAGATCAAAACCATGTGCAAGCATTACGGACTCGAACTCG
>DATHKF010000587.1:0-2226 GCA_035489505.1 Bacteroidia bacterium
CAATGCATTTATCGAAGCATTAAAACCTTCTCTTGAAAATACAGTGAGTATCGGAACAGTGCATGAACAACAGAAGGAAGGAATCATAGACCGGCTGTTTAATCGCGACGACAAGAAGAAAAAAGACAAGAAAAAGAAAAAGTAGTATGAAGGGTTCAAGGAAAGGCCGTTGGGTGCTTTTAATTTTCGTCGCGATTATAGCTGTCCTTTTTGCATTCCGGAAACCTATAGTCAAGGCGACCTTGCCCAAGGTGGAGGATATCAAACTGGCGGAGATTGCGTTGGTCAACGATAGTGCGCATGTAAAATTGAACGTGACAATCCGCAATAAAGGATTCTGGCATTTCCATCTCACCAAAGTGAGGATCCGGGTGTACGACGATACCCTGCTGATCATGACGTATGCCAGTGATTCTTCCAAAGTATTGTCGCGTAACCAGTTCAAGGTGGAAGAATTGTACCTCACCATTCCGTTGCAACGGGTGATACAGCGGATCAAAGATCACCAGGGCCAGGATTCTGTGAAGCTGAAGTTTACCGGTGAATTCACCTACTCAACTATATTCGGCGACCTGGAGCGAACGCTTGACGAAGTAATTTCAGTGAAGGTTCCCATTCCACCCAAATTGTATATCCGGCAGGTCGAATACATCGGCCGGGATGATGGCGTGTATGATCTTGTGCTGCACGCCATGCTCCACAACCAGAATGCCCGCGAACTTGAAATGAAAAATGTGGCGTATGAAATGTTTGGTGAAAACCTCATTGCCATGCATGGTTTTCTTTCGAGTATCGTGATCGCGGCGCAGGATTCAACGGCCGTGAATATTCCGGTGAAAATGGAAGTTAATCACGAGCTGGGGATAATTTCCCGGATTGTTTTTGATAACGACGTGATAGATTATAGCTTTGTCATGAAAGGAGTTGTCGTTTCATTTACCGATGTGGTCGATGAAGATGTTCCGGTGACTATCTCTTCGTATGGCCACGTTGAGTTATACGATAAGGACCGAAAGAACAGGCCTAAATTTACACGAAGGAAAAATAAACGTCAACGCGCAGAATAACGCAATCCATGAACTTCAATACTAATCCATCCGGTCGGGTTCTCGTATTTGGCGAAGGTGATTTTCCGGTCATCTCTTCCGCTTTCCAGGTTATGGTCCTGCAGCAATTCGACAAGGTCGATGAGTATTGCAGGAATACCAACGTGGATATTGTCTTTGCAGGAACAGCCACCGTTCATCCTGACACGGCCATCAACGTGCTTACCATAAACAAAAAACATCCGGATATCCTGATTATTGCGATCGTTAATTCCACCCAGGAAGGATTGGCTGCGATCGGTAACGGGGCCTGCGATTGTATCCTGAAAGATGAACTGGCTGTTGAAGTGGTTGAGCAGCGTATTTATTTTGCCCAGGCGCGCGCAAAATATCTCCGGCACGGTGGCGGCAACATGTTGTACGGGGCGAGCGACCTCGCTGCGATGTCGCGTGTACTGTCGCATGATATCCGGAATTCACTTTCGGGAATTATGCTCAGCATGGAGCAATTGAAATCATTGTCGGAGAAAAACGAAGAAGCTGCATCGTACATCAATATTGTGGACCGTTCTGCTTCAAAGATCAACCTGCTGGTAAACCGGTTTGCTTCGGCCACAGGAAATGTTGCCCTGCGCATGAAAAACGAAAATGCTGTCGACCTGATCAGGCAGGCCATTGCATCTTTACCGGCGCTTACGCGAAAACCAGTTAAGGTAACTGAGTCATTTTCCCAGGAGGAAATCATCGTCCCTTCCGACAAAGAAAAATTACCATTGGCCATACTGAACCTGCTGACCAACGCAGCTGATGCGATTGAAGCCGCAGGAAGAGGGGAGATCCAGGTTTCTGTTGATGTCGTTGGCAGTTCTGCCTTGATTTCCATATTCGACAATGGCCACGGTATCGATTTCGCGACACAACAACATATTTTCCGCCCGTTTTTCACTACACGTTCCGGTAAGGCCGGTTTAGGATTACCGCTCGCTTACAATATTATTCTTGCGCACGGCGGAACGTTGAAAATAGAAAGCATCAACGGTGCCAGCACGCACGTGATCTGTACGCTGCCGGTGATCACCTGAAAAAGGCGTCTCTCCCGAAAGGTGATGAGGCGCCTTTTTCAGGTGATCACCGGCAGCGTACAGATCACGTGCGTGCTGGCACCGTTGATGCTTTCTAT
>DATHKF010000588.1:0-3945 GCA_035489505.1 Bacteroidia bacterium
CACATCGAATAACCATTCGATGGATACCGGCGAGGAAGGCTTGCAGCGTACATTGAAAAAAGTGCGTGAAGCCGGCCTGGGAAGCACCGGAACATTCGATTCTCAACGCGATCACGATTCGATCCGCATGCTGAACAAGAATGGAATTTCCATTGCCATTCTGAATTATACCTACGGGACCAATGGCGCTTATCCTTCGGCCGATCATAAATACATGCTGAATGTTGCCGACAGCGGAAGCGTGGGCCGTGAAGTGCGTCGCGCGCGCGCGATGAACCCGGATATCCTGGTGGTGATCTATCACTGGGGCGTTGAAAATATTGCGGAACCAACCGCCAAACAGGATTCGATGTTTCACTGGGCTGCAGATTATGGCGCAGACCTCGTGATTGGCGCGCACCCGCACGTGATCGGGCCGGTTGATTATTTCAAAACAAAAAACAACGCTTCGCTGGATTCCGGAATTGTGGCCTGGTCGCTGGGGAATTTTGTTTCGAATCAATACTGGCGGTATACAGATGCGGGGCTGATCTTCAACGTGACAATCGAAAAGAATCACACGACCGGAAAAAAATTGCTGAAGAACACAGCGTTTATTCCAACGTGGGTCTACCGCGCTTATGATCCTTCATTGAAGCAGCATGTGATTGTTCCTGCAACGTGGTGTGGAACGGATTCACTTCCGCAGTGGATGAATACCGAATCGAAAACGCGGATGTGCGAGGCGTTTGATGATACGAAGAAGATGGTGTGGAAGTATGCGGGGAAAGTGGAGTTGGGGAAGTAACCGTGCTTCGCGATTTAAATCAGCATTGACTACGCCGCTTTCCGGGAAAACTTTTTGATCGCGTTCAATTCCGCTTTCTTTCCGGCGCTTTCTTCTTCAATGTCAAAGTCATTCTGAAGACCCAGCCAGAATTTTGCGCTATTTCCAAAATATTTGGAAAGACGCAAAGCCGTATCGGCGGTAATCCGACGATTACCTTTCAGAATTTCCGAAATACGTGTTTGTGGAATTCCAATGTCCTTCGAGAGGCGATACGCGGTAATTTCCAGGGGAAGAAGAAATTCTTCGAGGAGGATTTCACCGGGATGAATGTTTTTGAGCTTTTTCATGTCGTTTGCTCTAGTGATAATCGATTATTTCCACTTGTTCCGCGCTGGCATTGTTCCATTTAAACATTACTCTCCACTGGTCATTGATCCTGATCGAGTAGAAATCTTTTAAATTGCCCTTGAGTTTTTCGAGCCTGTTTGAAGGTGGAATCAGCAAGTCTGCAATATTTTGTGAGCTGTTTAACATTCTCAATTTTCTTCTTGCAACCTCCTGGATTTCTCCGGGCAATCCCTTGACTCTTTCGCCTTCCCAGATTTTTCGGGTGATCTTATCACCAAAAGAAATGATCATAATAACGAAGCGCGTTACTAACGTTAAAGGTAAGTATTTTGAACCACCCGGCAAAACATACTGACCACGCGCAGGACGAAAATAATTCGAGAAAATGAGATAGCCGTTTGTAAATGCTTAAGTGAAAAATTGTCGATGATGAGACTGCTTCGTGCCTTGTAGTAACGCGTCGTTGAAAAAATACGTGGAGGAACCGCCCGATCAGTTCAACTTGTAATTCTGCTGTGCCCGTCCGCCCAGGTTGCGGGAAGAAAAAACAAGCGCCTGGATAATTACGCCAATGATGATGAGTATGGCAATTTCGAACTGGGAACTGCTGATCGAACTTGAAAAAATCCGTTGCGAGTTGTCTTTCAACCGCGAACCTTCTGCTACCTGGATATCGGAAAGTACGTGAAGCGTTGTAAGTGCTTCATCGGTGATGATCCTGCAACGCTCAAAATTTCCCGCACGCACGAGGGCCGAAACCTGGTCGATTTTCCCTGTAAAAATTGCGAACTCGATTTCTTCCTGCGTGGTCAGTTTGGTTTTCCGGTACAACTCAATGGTCTCATTGACCTGCGCAATTACAGGAAGAAGCTCTTTCCGCAAGTCGCCGGCGTTTTGACCCGAAGCAGAAGTGATCTTATTGACTTCGTGCAATCTGCCCGACATGTTGAGAAGATAGCTTTCTGCAATCAGGCGATCTTCGTACATCGACGAAAATGCATTGTTGAGCTCATCCGAATTCCGTTGTTCGCTGACGTTATTCAGTATAACCAGCGCCATGACCGTGCCGAGCAAAGCGGCAGCCGCCATTTTATGTTTGACGAAAAAAGTCCATTTCATGATTGATGAATTGAACCTAAAAGTTACGGAGAATAAAGGACAAAGTCTCAGATCTTATCCCGCACTTTTTCTTTTGGGCCGCTCTGCAGTTCGTCTGTGTTTTTCCACCCGATGTGCCATGCTGCACTCACCTGGAATTCATATTTCGTTCCGGCAAAAGGACTGTTTACGTTGGGCTCATCGGTGAATGGGTAGAGAAACGGAACTACGAAACGGGTGTCGAGATAGAGACGATTGTTCAGCAGCGCAAACTGCCAGCCGATGTGTGAAACTGCACCGACCGCATGAAAGCGATTTCCGCCATCGTAGACCCAGCGCTCTTCACTGTTTTTCGATTTGTACGTTACCGTTTGCATTTCGGTTACGCGCATGTAACTGGCTTCAAGACCAGCATGCGGACCGGAAAAGGGACGACGCCCAAGCGTATCGTTGCAACGGAGAAAACAGGTAATTCCCAAACGCACTTGCGGGCCTTCGTATTTCGAATTCACATCTTCGAGATATGAATTCATCGGTTTGGGATCGGGAAATACAACCGCGCTTGAACTTAATTCGCCCTGGAGTTTGTTGTCGTCAACCTGGTCGGGATTGAGATGCTGGTGATCCGTTCCCCGCGCATAACCGGCGCTGAGATTATACGTCACGCGGCGATAACCAATGGAATAACCACCCATGGTCGTTTGCTTGGTGAGTGACGCAGCCTGGTGTACGTAGAGAAAATGAAATACTTTTTGCTGCGCGGGCAAAAATGAAAACAGGAAAATAAACGCAGATGAGATCAGGGTTTGTTTCATCAGGGAATACAAGGGTTACGGTAAAATTAAGGCATTCTCGGATGCCCCCGGCGCGGGAAGGACGGATTAAAAACGGATTTAAATCGCTGTGCGATTTGTGTGGCCCGGATTGCTGCCGAGTCAGTACACGGAATACACGGAACTAGCGGAATTACACAGATTGAATTGTTGCGCTCCTAATGCTTCGGGATGTGTTGCTCAAAAGCTGCTTAATAGGAACGCGGACCGCTCGCGGAGCCTGTCATGAGCTTGTCGAATGGCTCACGGCGCGGATTGAAACGGATTTGCGCGGATGATCGCTTCGCGATCGTGGAAACCTGCGGATCGTTGCGCGAAAAGGATTTGGGCGGATGATCCGCCGCGGCGGATCGTGCGTTACTCAAGCGTTGCAAATCGCACAGCAATTCGAATCAGTGACAATCCGCATGATCCGCTAAATCTGCGTGCTATTTCCATCAACAGAAACACTACGGTGCGGGAGAAGTCGGTGCTATAATTTCTTGATCTTGATCTTGTCGCCGATATGGAGCACGACTTTGCTGCCAAAACCGTTGAGTCGCTTCAATTCTTCAACAGTTGTTCCGTTGGCCTGCGCGATACTCCACAAAGAATCACCCTTTTTAACCGTATAATATTTATACGTGGCTGTGCCCGAATTGGTGTTCTCCACTTTGGTCGGTTCTTTGGCTGCGCCCACGGTAGCTGTTTTCGGTGGATCTTTTTTCACTTCTGCAGGTGCAGGAGTAGATGCCGGCTGGTAAATGATCAGCTTTTGTCCCGTGGTGAGATAATTGCTCGTGAGATTGTTCCATTGCCTGATTTCGGTAACCGAACATTTATACTTCTTGGCAATGGTGTTGATGTGTTCTCCCTGTGCAGCAGGTGGGCAATTTCGTGATGAACGAAGCGAAGATT
>DATHKF010000589.1:0-2856 GCA_035489505.1 Bacteroidia bacterium
CCCTGCAATGACATTGACAGCAATGAGTCCATTTGTACTTTGCGACGGACTTCCGTTATCTGTTCCGGTGATGGTAATGAGGTTATAACCGAGGTTGCTTTGCAACCCAACAAAGTACGCGTTGAGACTCACCGGATTTCCCGGTGGACTTGGAAATACCGTTAACCCCGTTCCGGAAGCCGTAGCCGTGGCAATCGTCAACTGGTTATTTTCAGGAGAAAGAAACTGCGCGATGAGCGGTAACGTATCTCCGACGCATAAATCGATCGTATCGCACACCTGCGCCGATTGCATGATCGGAGGAAGATTTCCACCACCGCCTGCGCTGCACACGTCGAGGAAAAACTGTTGGTTGTCCAACCAGCTCACCTGGCTTGGCAATCCGAATGGTCCGTTGTAAATATTACCCGGTGCATCAAATTGTCCGAGTTGAATGTAGTTCACTCCATCACCGAGGTTGCAACCCACTGTTGCCGGTGTTCCGCCAAAACCATTTACACCGCTTGACGCGTCGCCGGTAGTCCACTGCATGTCGCCGTAGCAAAATGCGCAGTTGCTTCCCGGAGGTAAGATCGGGTCATTACCGCTGGTAATGATGAGCTGAAAATCGTTGAGCTTGTCGGTGTGCATCGAGTAATAACCAACCGTTTGCCAGCGAACGATCATGGCCGTCGGAGTTACTTTGTAATACACGAGCCCGCTTGCCGCTCCGCGCGTATCAATGTCGGCCCAGAACGGAGCGATCATCGAATACTGGTTACTCGGAAATGCGGCTGAGGAAAACGTTCCGTACGGTGATCCGAAAGAAATATTTCCGTTGTTGTTGATGTATGCCGTAGTCATGATCTGCCCGTAAAAGCAAAACAGGAACGGAAGATTTATTCCAGGAGAAGATGAATCGTCGTTGCGGTAATCAGGTGGTGTGCCAAATTGAAACGGAACCACCTGGAAGGTTGCATCAATCGGAATCATGCACTGGCAATTCGCTGCAGCCTGCGGTGTTGGCGATGGTTGAACGACCGAACTTAATGGTGCAACGTTTTGTGAACCGCCAATAACATACAAACCGTTCGACAATGCGCCGGCTGCTTTCAGGGAATCATATTGATCGGGGGCAATAACGGCTGCATTACGCTGAGTCTGCGCGATCAGTGAGCCAATACTCAATACCAGAATAAAACTGAAAAACAGTTTTTTCATTTGCGATTCATGTTTACTACAACACCCGGTTCGAAGTATTTCGTCCGAAAGGGAAATGCTTGTCTAATGGTTGCCGGCATTAAACAGCCTGTTGTGTTATCGTAAAAATAAGAAAAATTGGTGATTTTACATGCGGCCCGATCAATATACGTCAACAAGTGGCTAAAAACCAGTGATTTGCTCCGTACATGGACGCAAAGCCCGGGTCACTGCGAGGCACGAAGCAGTCTCCTCTTCAAAGAAGAGATCGCTTCGTGCCTCGCGATGACCCGTTAATCTTTGCGCGCGGCGCCTGCCCTGAGCCTGTCGAAGGGCGGCTTTGCATCCAACTACGTGCTTACCTTTGCCCTCCCATGAAAACGATCAGCTGGAAAAACCACGTTCTCCAAACTGTGCTGCTCGCACTTCCCATTTGCCTGAGCAACGTGGGCCATATCACCGTGGACCTTGCCGACAACTATTTCATTGGCCAGTTGGATAACCGTACCGTTGGCCAGGCTGCAATGAGTCTCGCCGGTGCGTTTTATATTTTCATCCTTGTACTGGCCATTGGCTTATCCTACGGTCTCACTCCAATTGTTGCGGAACTCAACGCGAAGGGTGAGAAAGAAAAAATCCGCGTTCACCTGCGTCATTCACTCGCCATCAATCTCATTGTTGCCGCGTTTCTGTTCACGGTGTTGTTCTTCTGCGCGCCGCTTCTGCGCATGGCCGGAAGGCCCGCTCATGTCACCGAACTGTCGATCGAAGTCCTGAACGTAATTATGCTCTCCATGATTCCGCTGAGCATTTTCTTCACGTTCAAACAGTTTACCGAAGGCATGTCGGATACGAAAACAGCGATGTACATTACCATCGGGGCGAACGGAATGAACATCCTGATGTGCTACCTGCTCTGTTTCGGAAAATTTGGGTTTCCTCAAATGGGAGTGCTGGGCGCATGCTGGGCAACATTCTTCAGTCGCTGCGCGATGGCCCTGACGATGTTCCTTTACGTGCGTTACGGAAAAAAATACGCCGACTACAAATTCTCGTTCTTCACCGGGAAATACGACTGGGAGACATTCAAGGCGCAATTGAAAATCGGTCTTCCGTCGGGACTGATGTTTTCAATGGAAGTTGCCGCGTTTGCCATTCCCACGTTGTTTATTCCCGGCACCAGCCAGCTTGCAGCGCATCGTCTCGCGATGAGTCTTGCAGCAATGACGTACATGGTTTCGAGCGGACTCGGCGCAGCCGCAACAATTCGTGTCGGACATTTTGTTGGAATGGTTGACCGCGTGGGAATGCGTCGTGCAGGTTTCAGCGCCATTTTACTTGCGCTGGGATTCATGTCGCTCGCCGCGTTGTTCTTCATTCTTTTCCGCGAACAACTTCCTTCGGTGTTCAACAAAGAAGCAGACGTGCTGAAATATGCTTCGTCGCTGCTGTTGATCGCTGCGGCGTTCCAGCTGTTCGATGGAACACAGGTTACGGCACAAGGCGCACTGCGCGGATTGAAAGACACGATCTATCCGGGCTGGATTGCGTTTCTTGCCTATTGGGTCGTTGGACTTCCTACCAGTTGGTTTCTCTGTATCAAAATGGAACTGGGCGCAGCCGGCGTATGGTATGGATTTATTGCGGGACTGGCGGTAGCGAGTTTTGGTTTTATCC
>DATHKF010000590.1:0-2466 GCA_035489505.1 Bacteroidia bacterium
ATCGGCCCCAGTGGTGAGTCAAAGGAAAAGAGATTTTCATCGCTCTTCGCAGGGACTGCCACTGCGACTGCTACTGCCACTATTTTTTCTTCACCAGCGTCTTCCTGCATTCTTCAAGCAATTGATCACGGTCAATGGGAACAACTCCCACACTTTCGCAAACGAGTCCGCCTGCGATATTCGAAATTTCTGCGAGCAATTCGGGCTTCAATCCCGCCGCCAGGCAAAGCGCAGCTACACTCACCACGGTATCGCCGGCACCGGAAACATCAGAGATATTACGCAGGTGTGCCGGAATCCGTTTTTTTACTTTTCGTCCGTGGATATAAATCCCATGTTCGGAAAGTGTGATCAGCGCGAGATCAATTTTCAGTTTTGATTTCAACGCGTCTACCGCTTTGGATAATTCACGTTCATTCGCGTGATTGAAATCCATTTTCAATCCTTCGCGCAATTCTTTCAGGTTCGGCTTAAACAGCGTTGCACCCTGGTAATGCATAAAATGTTTTTTCTTCGGGTCAACGACCACCGGAATTTTCAAGGCGCGTGCAAGGCTCACCACCGATTTGATCAGCGGAACAGTGATCAACCCTTTATCGTAATCTTCGAAAATGATCACGTCTATTTTCTGCGTTTCAAGCAGGTACGCGATACGTTCTTCGAATTTATCTGTTTCTTCTTCGGTAATGTCAGTCTCCACTTCTTCATCCACGCGAAGAAGATGGTGATTGTTGCTCATGATCCGTGTCTTAACCGTTGTAATGCGGTCGCGGCTTTTCAGGAGACCTTTCGGTGCGAGTTTTTGTTCCTGCATTAATTCCAGGAAACGCTGACCGTCTTTGTCGACTCCAATAACAGAACACAAAACGGGAGTGGCTCCAAGCGCCTGCACGTTCAACGCAACGTTTGCTGCGCCACCGAGGCGTTGTTCTTTCTTTGAAATAGAAACAACAGGTACCGGTGCTTCCGGAGAAATGCGTGTGACTTTTCCCCACATGTAATTGTCGATCATCACATCGCCAATGATCAACACGCGAAGTTTGCTGAACTTCTCGAAGATGCTGCGGATTTCTTTGTCGGAATAGTTACCCACTTTGAGCGTTTGATTTTTTGAATTATTGGAGTTTAGCGAGTGCTTCTTTCATTCTTCTCACGGCTTCTTTCAGTTTTGCATCCGCTGCTGCATAAGAAATCCGGATGTATTTGTCTTCACCGAATGCTGCGCCGGGAACAATGGCCACGTGTGCTTCATCCAGCAAAAACATACTGAGGTCGGTTGCATTGTTGATCACGTAGTTGCCGTATTTCTTTCCGAAGAATGCGCTCACTTCCGGGTACACGTAAAATGCACCATCGGGAATATTCGTTTTCATTCCGGGAATATCGTTCAACCCGGCAAGTACAAGATCGCGGCGCCGTTTGAAAGCATCACGCATTTCATAAGTCGTTGTTGGATCCATTTTCATCGCAGCGTACATTGCCTTCTGCGTGATGGAACTTGTAGCCGACGTAAATTGTCCCTGCATTTTATCGCAGGCTTTCGCGATCCACAGCGGAGCGGCGAGAATTCCTCCGCGCCAGCCGGTCATTGCAAATCCTTTGGAAACTCCGTTGATGGTGATCGTGCGGTCGTAGCTGAAATCAAACTGCGCCATGCTTTCGTGTTTTCCCACGAAGTTGATGTGCTCATAAATCTCATCGCTCATGATGTACACACCTTCGTGCTTGGCAACAACTTCTGCAATGGCTTTCAGTTCTTCACGCGAGTACACCGATCCGGTAGGATTGCACGGCGTGCTGAACATGATCAAACGTGTTTTCGGAGTGATCGCTGCAGCAATCTGCTCGGCAGTCACTTTGAAATCATTTTCAATCGTTGTTTCAACGATCACCGGTTTTCCATCGGCCAGCTTGAGGATTTCGAGATAACTCACCCAGTATGGCGAAGGAATGATCACTTCATCGCCCGGGTTTACCATGCTCAATACGATATTGGCAATCGATTGCTTCGCACCGGTAGATACTACGATCTGGTCTGCGGAGTAATTGAGATTATTATCGCGTTTGAATTTTTCAGAGATCGCCTGCCGCAGTTCCAGGTAACCGGAAACGTGCGTGTAATAACTGAAATCAGAATCAATGGCGTCGTGTGCTGCTTTCTTGATTTCTTCCGGCGTATGAAAATCCGGTTCACCGAGACTAAGACTGATTATGTCGATGCCTTGTGCAATCAGTTCTCGGCTTTTTCTTGCCATCGCGATGGTCTGCGATTCACTCAGCCTGTTGATGCGGTCAGAAAGATGTTGCATAAGGAAAATGGTCCGGTTAAGGAAAGGGCGAAGATCGGGAATTAATTTAAAGATTCAATGATTGAAAAATTGAAGTCATTCGCACAATCTTCAGCGCTGCATAATTCAAAATTCAAAGATTGAATGATTGAAGGCATTAGCACCATCCTCCGCGCGC
>DATHKF010000591.1:0-7086 GCA_035489505.1 Bacteroidia bacterium
CGCGTGCAACAAATCCTGCAGGCCACATGCCGGTGAGCTTCCAGTAACGCAGATCAGAGATGTTGTAATTGTTTATGTTGTTCTGGATCGGATCCGGTGCAGCCCAATGGTGTTCGATACGCATCCACGCAGTATCCGGACAGTTCTGTACGGTCAGCGTGCAACGCGCAGCGGTAAACGTATTTGTTCCGGTTGCCGTGATGGTTTGCTCTTCATCGGTTTCCGCATCACTGATCAGATTTTTCGGATCGATTACAACCGTCATCGGATCGTAAGGAAGTGTGATCGTGTGCGTGGAGTATTGTCCCGAAACAAAAAAGCGTTGCGACGTGTACGTAAGATCAGTGTCGTAAAAAGCAAACTCCAGCGGCACATTCGTAAAATAGGAAGGTGCGCCGAAAAGTTTTTGCTGTACGTAAATCGTTACGTCATAATCGGGTCCGTTGGGAACGGAAACCATCGAATCAACAGCGAAATGTGTCCATCCCGGATTGAATACCCAATTGTCGAAAAAGTCGGTGAGGTAGGTCAGGCCGGAAGAAGCGATCAGGTTGTCGCGGAAGTCAGCACTGCTCACGTCTTTGAATTCGCTCTGCGAAAAATGGTAGTTGAGTGAAGAGAAGAAAAGTGAATCGCCCATGTACCCGCGCAAGCTGTGTGCAACGTCAGCTCCTTTCAGGTACACATGATCTCCATACGTATTCGCATGACCAATTCCGGAAACCGGCAACCATCCTTCGCGGTGATGGAAGTAGTGAACACCTTCATCATGATTGTCGCGGATACCGAGATCGTATTGCGTCCGTCCGTATACCCATTCGAGGAAAATGTATTCTGAATACGACGCCCATCCTTCATTGAGCCACATGTCTTCCTGCGTTCTGCATGTAGCGAGATCACCAAACCAGTGGTGAGAAAATTCATGCGCCATGATGGTCTGGTAAGTCAGGCTACCTGTTGCAAATGCCCGTGGATACGTAATGGCCGTTGCATGTTCCATTGCTCCGCTGCTGAATGGTACAAACAGGTATCCTGCTTTTTGCCACATGTACGGATAGTAGAGCGCTTCGTATGCGCTAAAGCAACTGGTGAAATTGACGAATGAATTTTTAATGTTGGTGGTATCTGCAGGCAATGCCACAAGCATAATGGGCACGGGGCCGTTCATTGCGGCGTACGTCCAGTTTACGTGCGTGTAATTACTTACGGCAACGCAGGCGAGATACGTTGGGATCGGATCAGTAAGACTCCAGCTTCTCCAGCGAACTCCATTGCCGTCGGTTGTATCGTTGGTAAGGACTCCGTTGCAGTAAGCAAGCTTGCCGTTATTGGACCCGATGGTTTGTGAATACGTTGCGCGTTCAATAAAATTATCGAAGCACGGATGCCATACACGTCCGTATACATGTGGATCAGCGCCGAAACCTACACCGAGGTTGTAGGCGTAACCGCTTTGAAAATAAAATCCGCCCCAGCCACTTGGATCGCCTTGCGGTTGTCCGTTGTACCACACAGTGATATCAGCAGTGTCGCCCGTGTTCATGACTGATGGCAACGTTATTTTGATCAGCGTGTCATCGTACGTGTATGTAAGCAGCGACGATCCGATCTTGATGGAGTCGATGGTAAGCTCAAGCAGATCGAGGTTGAGTTCTGTTACGCCGTTCACGCGCGGCGTAAACGTAATGGTGGTGAATCCGTCAATGGACTGCCCGACAAAGTCGGTAATGTCGAGCTGGATGTGGTAGTGCAGGATGTCGAACGTGTCACTGCGCATATTGGTTGCCTGCGTTTCGATTCCCGACCACGAACGGTCTGAGTGCACCGCATGGTGGCAGTGGCGTTGTGATTGGGCCTGGACAAAACCCGCTGAACAAAGCAGCAGAAGTAGTAGAATTCGTTTCATAATGGATGAATAGGATACTCTAAGTTAAGATTTCGTCTCATAACACAGATGCAAAAATCAAGTACTACTGCTGTTTGGCCTGCAAAAGACTCTGTAGTGCGATTTTTTTTTTGCGGCAGATTTCGATAGTGGCCCAGTTTGGTTACCAGGAAGTGATGAAAACCGCTGAAGCGGTTGGATAATCAATCGTTGTCCATTGCCAGAGGCTTAAGCCCCCGGCAATGGATACAGCAGGTTCGCCAAACGGTTTCAACCGTTTTCCATTCCAGCAAAATCAGCGGCCGACATTTCAACGGGCAGCCTATCAAAATCAGTATTAATACGGATGCGCGGCTTTCAAATGATTCGCACATTTGTCGCTGCCTGTATGTTGTTACTGGTGTATTTTCTAACCAAACCGACTTCATGAAACGTATTCTGATCACACTCCTCGCATTCGTTGCCGGTGTTCCGTTAAGCGCTCAGTTTATCATTGGCTGGAGCGGCGGATATGCGCCTAACCGGGAATTGAATCGTGAGATCTATGTGTACAATGCAATCAATCGCCACAACCTGAGCAAGGAAATGGGTGAAGTTCACTGGTACCAGGGCCCGGTGGTTGGGATCAGAGTTCCTATGGGCTCAACGGGATATGTCGAATTGCTGTATAACCGCAAGCGGACCAAAGTCTCCTCTGAATTTGATTCTTCAGGAGTGACCATGACCCGTGAATTAAAGACGCTGGTCAACACCTTTAACCTGGGCTTTGGAATAGGGAATGAAAACTGGACGTTTGGGTGCAGTGTTGATTTCGGACGCGACAAAGGGTTCGGCAAGCGTGGTGTTGCAGAGAATATTGGAGACCAGGCGTGGCAGAGACTGTGGCTGGTAGAGCAATACCGGATCCTGGGTATTTCAAACCGGTTGGTACTCACAGAAACCATTTTTGTTGAACGTCATCTTGGATTTATAAACATCCGGCTATTTGCCCAACTGCCCGGGATATCGAGTGAAACCGATCGTCTCGACGCGTGGCTTTTTGGTGCGGACCTTAATTATGCCAAAGCGCAGGTGCATCGTCCTTTTAATGTTGGTGCTATGATCACAGTTTCAATCGGAAAAGATTAATCATCAGGCTATGAAAAAATTCATTTGCTCTCTTGCGGTTTTGATCTCGGCATCTTTCGCTGCAAACGCACAGCTTACTTTTGTCGGGTACGCGGAATATGGTTACTCCTTCTTCAAATACAAGAGCGACGAACTGCAGGTATTCCTGACTGACTACAATGAAACGTACGCGCTGGCTACACCTTTTCCGATGAAGATGGGCGCGGCCCGTGGACCCTACTATAAAATTGGAGTGGGAATAGGCGACAGCAAGGTGATGATGGTACTTGACCTTGCTATTTACGAGGTGAAAACAAATCCGATCGAGGCGCGCTTTCCAAACGGCACCGGGCGCGATCTCTGGGTAGAGCATCGCAATTCGAATACCAATATCGGGATCCGTTTCGGAGGCTCTAAACAATATCCGGCATGGATCCAGTTCGATATGTGCGTCAGCGTACAAACCACTTCCATCTACCTCGCTTATGTGTATGCAGATGGATCGCGAAGCCTCGGAAACGATAAAACACTGAATGGCGTCTACAGTAATTTTGCAGGTTTGTTGGGACTCGGGCTCACTGCAGGCTACCGGATAATCGGACCACTGGGCTTTAATGTGTCTGCAAATTACATGTTCAGCCTGGTGCAAAAACCAGAGTATCATCAATACACCGATCTGAATAATGTCAAACCGGAAATGACACCCGACTACATTCCCCGCGACAACGCGATGTACACCACTGATCCTTTCAATGGAACGGAGAACAGTATTTCGAATGATATGCGCGGATGGAAGTTCAACGCAGGTCTTATCCTAATGATTGGTAACTGGGAGGATTAATCATGAAAAAAATCAGCTTTATTTTAGTTGTCATCTCCACATTCATCCTGGTCTCCTGCGATAAAGGAGATATGGAAGTGAAGAAACTCAACCGGGGAGAAGGGATCTGGAGTATAACCTCGATGCGTTACGAAACGTATGATTCCCTCGGAGTTAATGTGGTGTCCACCACCACCCGGGAAGATATAGGGGAATTTGTGTTTTTCCAGAATACAACGCTCAGTGGGCTGTACGACGAGCACCTGGTAGTTGTGAACATCAATGACACAAGCGGCGTGATCCGTGCATACAGCGGCGGAGTGTATTACGACGACAGCCGCGTGAAAATTGATGCCGATGGCTCAGGCGTGAGTGGTGTGTGGACGATCATCGATAATGGCCGGAGAAAACAGGAGTGGGCGTTGCATGTTACGCATCCCAGCGGAAGCCTGGGTTCCAAGACTACGCTGTACATGAAGAAAAAGTAAAATCAGTGTCAGTGTCTGCGTCAGTATCGCTGCGTCTTACTCGTAGATGTGATTGATGTTGAACGACAAACCAACATTCAGGAAAGTGTCTTTGTAACTCAGTGCCTCGCTATTGAGTTTTTGCGAAATTCCGAATTGCACCTGCAGTTTAATCCATTGATATCCGCCGCGCACGGTCAGTGCCGGTTCTATAAATGCCCAGAGCGGGCGATCAATGGCGTAAAATTTTCCGTCGATCTGTTCCTGCGTGCTGTAGTTTGTAACGATGTTGGAATACTTACCGAAAACAAATCGCGGTGTGAGTGCAACGTCAAAAAAGCGTGAAGTATATCCGAACGAAGGCTGAACAAAGAATCGCGTTCCGCGTGCTTCAAAGCTGCGGATAGTTGTGGTGTTGTTTTCCTGTCGCGTTTCGTCGAAGTGTACCATGCCCATTCCACCACCAATGTATGTTTCAAACACAAAAGGACGGAACCGGGTGTAATATCCAAAACCCACTTCAACCAGTCCGCCGCGACCGCGAATGGCGTTGTCTTCGGTATTTTCTTTCACGCGGAAACCGTTGAGCATAATTCCTGCGTGATCAGTTACGGCATAAGCAAGTTGTACGTTTCCCGGATCAACAGTCGCACGGATTTCCCCGGCGTTGTTGAACAACGGTGTGTTCACCGCATTGGGATGATACACCGATTTGCAGGAAGGGAATATCGCCACACAAGCAAGTATCGATAGTGCAGCAAGAGCGGGGGAGTAGAACGTTTTCATGCGAAAGAGTTTTGTTCTTTCTGCAAGTTTACGTTGGCGCTTCGTTGAGTGAGTTGAATTATCGACCCCTGAACGGAAATTGAAGATGGTTTGTCAGGAATCCGGGACTCAAATGAATTTGCGACGACTGCGTACTGCGCACTGCATTACTGCGTACTGCGCACTGCATTACTGCGTACTGCTTTAAACGGCTATCTTCTTCCCGTACATCTTCTCCCGCTGCACTTTCACTTCCGGATCAGCGATGTACTCGTCGTACGTCATCATCTTATCGATAATTCCTGACGGAGTAATTTCGATCATGCGGTTGGCAACAGTTTGCATCAACTCGTGGTCATGCGAGGTAAACAACACCACACCTTTGAAATCCTTCAATGAGTTGTTGATCGATTCGATGGATTCCAGGTCAAGGTGATTGGTTGGTTCATCAAGCACAAGCGCATTGGCGCTCATGAGCATCATACGCGACAACATGCAACGGACTTTTTCTCCACCGGAGAGTACGCTTACTTTTTTCAAAGTCTCTTCCCCGGAGAAAAGCATTTTTCCAAGGAACCCGCGAATGAACGTTTCGTCTTTGTCTTTGGAATATTCGCGCAGCCAATCCACCAGGCTATCGTTGTTGCCTGTGAAGAAAGTGGTATTGTCGTTGGGCAGGTATGCGGTTTGAATGGTTTGTCCCCATTCAATAGTTCCTGCATCCGCTTTGTCCTCGCCGGTCAGGCAATCGAAGAATTTGGAAATGGCCAGGTGGTCTTTCGACAATACACCAATCTTATCTCCTTTCTTCAGGCGAAAGTGGATATTCGAAAACAGCTTTTTGCCTTCGATGGATTTCGTAAGATTCTCAACGTTCAGGATCTGGTCGCCCGGTTCGCGTTCCATTTTGAAAATGATCGCAGGGTATTTACGGTTCGATGCAGGAAGTTCATCGACATTCAGTTTCTCCAGCAATTTTTTACGGCTGGTTGCCTGGCGCGATTTCGAAGCATTGGCCGAAAAGCGTGCGATGAAATCGATGAGCTCTTTTCGCTTGTCTTCCACTTTTTTATTCTGGTCGCCGCGTTGTTTCTGCGCCAGCTGAGAAGCCTGGTACCAGAACGAATAGTTGCCGGTGTACAGGGAGATTTTCCGGAAATCGATATCGCAAACGTGCGTGCACACTGCATCGAGGAAGTGACGATCGTGTGAAACCACAATCACGATGTTCTGGTATTCGGCGAGAAAATCTTCCAGCCACGCAATGGTTTCCACGTCGAGATCGTTCGTGGGCTCATCGAGCAGGAGAATATCCGGGTTTCCGAAAAGTGCCTGTGCAAGAAGGACACGGACTTTTTCTTTACCGTTCAGTTCGCTCATCAGGCGGGAGTGCAGTTCTTCTTTGATTCCGAGTTTGCTCAGCATGTCGGCGGCTTCGCTTTCAGAATTCCACCCGTTCATTTCGGCGAATTCTGATTCGAGTTCCGATGCGCGCATTCCATCTGCGTCTGAAAAATCAGCTTTCGCATACAGCGCGTCTTTCTCCTGCATCACTTTGTACAATTTCGAATTGCCCATGATCACCGATTGGAGCACGGGATATTCATCGAACGCAAAGTGGTTCTGGCTGAGCACCGACATACGCAGTCCCGGTGTAATCGCAACCTGTCCTTTTGTCGGATCAATTTCTCCCGAAAGAATTTTCAGGAAGGTCGATTTTCCCGCACCATTCGCCCCGATAATGCCGTAGCAGTTGCCGGGAGTGAATTTCAGTTCAACTTCATCAAAAAGGACACGCTTGCCGTACTGAAGCGTGAGGTTCGAAACCGTGATCATGCTGCTTATTTTTTGAAGGTGCAAAGGTACGCATTTGGCTCCTGAGGTTCACCGATTGCCACGCCGATTCATCGTTTGATTGGTAACATGCATCGAATCACCGGGCCTCATTGGGTAATTTCCATACTTTTAAGAAAAAATAACGCTCATTGTCCCGGAACGTGCTGTCTATTGATAAACATCCTGCCCGTCTTGCGTTCCTGGTC
>DATHKF010000592.1:0-4773 GCA_035489505.1 Bacteroidia bacterium
CCACACGAAAAAAATGGAGCCAGGGCGCGCCGTATTTCCTGTACGTGGGTGCACTTCATCCGCGAAAAAACCTGGAACGTTTGGTGCGTGCGTTTGCATTATTTAAAAAAACGCAGTCGAGCGATATCAAGCTGCTGATCGCAGGCAGCGCATTCTGGAAAAATGAAGGACTTCAAAATGCGCTGAATGACGTTCCGGATAAGAACGATGTGATCTTCACAAACCGTCTTGAAGAAACAGACCTGCATGCGATCACCGCTTCTGCATTGGCGCTCACATACGTTCCGTATTTCGAAGGATTTGGAATTCCGCTGGTGGAAGCCATGGCCTGCGATGTTCCGATTGTGAGTTCCGATGTAACCGCCATGCCTGAAGTCGCGGGCGATGCAGCCTTGTATTGCGACCCGTTTTCCGTTGAAAGCATTGCAGATGCATTGAAAAAAATTGCTGCCGATGAAGTTTTGCGCAACCAGCTCGTCGCTAACGGCCGTGCACAGCGTGCGAAATTTTCGTGGGACAAATCGGCTGATGCGCTCTGGGCAAGTATGGTCAAAACCATGGATCATGCTTAAGCTTTCATATTCCATATCAGTAACCGAAGCCGGCTGCGATGAAGCCGGAAGAGGTTGTTTGGCCGGACCGGTTTTTGCAGCAGCGGTAATTTTGCCGGAGAAATTCCGTCACCGGTTACTCAACGATTCCAAGCAGATGACTCACGATGAACGGATGGAAGTTCGCCCGTATATCGAAAAGCATGCGCTGGCATTTGCCGTTGGAATTTGTACCGTTGAAGAAATCGACACGATCAATATTCTGCGCGCATCGTTTGAGGCCATGCACCGCGCGGTCCGTCAACTTTCTATTCTGCCGCAACACCTGCTGATCGACGGAAACAGGTTTACGCCTTACCCGGAGATACCGCACACCTGCATTATTGAAGGCGATGGCAAATACAAAAATATTGCAGCTGCGTCGGTGCTTGCAAAAACCTATCGCGACGATCACATGCTGAAACTCCACGAACAATATCCGGAGTATGCGTGGAACCGCAACAAAGGGTACGGAACAGTTGCGCATCGCGATGCATTATTATCGCTTGGACCAACTGAACACCACCGCAAAAGTTTCCGCCTGCTGCCGGATCAGCTTGAGTTTACGTTTGATGAAACCTTATCGAATACCTGACGTAATATTTTCCCGATGAAACTCCTCCTCTTTCTTTTTGTATTTCTCTTTTCGCTCTTCACCGGCTTTACGGAGGTCTGCGGAAAATATTACGGCGACAAAAACGGCTTCGGAGTGGAGATCAAACTCTACGACGACAGCACGTTCAGGTACACCCGTTCCGATGAATTTCCGGTTGAAGTTTCAGAAGGAACCTGGGTACTGAGAAACGATACGGTGATCATGAACAGCACTCCGTGCAAAGATCCGGAAGCATTACAACATGTTCCCGTGCGCACCTACCTCACCATCACGGATGGCCGGTATGTGTACCGAAAGAATTCGCTGACACCCATTGGCTCCAATGGCAAAGCAGTTAAAAGTGAAATTTTGCAAAAAGCCAGTGAGGAATGAGGAAGCGGGGTAACTTGTGAGCATATTCACAAAAAACCGTCCCGTCCATGAACAAATTCCTTTTGCTACTTCCAGCCAGCGCACTTTTCGCATCCTGCGGTGTAGAAACCACACGTGAAATTGCCGCCAAAGAACGCACGATCACAGTAACCGGTGCTGCAGATACCAAACTCACTCCCGATGAAATGACGCTCACCATTGAAATCGCCGAATACTACAAGGAGAAATACGAAGCTGGCAAAACCGAAAAAGATTACAAAACACTGGTGAAGCTGGAAGACATTGAAAAGTCGTTGATGGACCTGCTGCACAAAAACGGAGTGAACGATTCATCCATCAGTTTCAGTTTTGTGAATACAACGTGGCAGTGGTATTATTATGATGATGCAAAAAAACCAGTAACGTTCCAGAAAACCATCAGCGTGAAACTGAAGGATCACAACAAGGTTGTTTCCATCATCCGCGACATCGACACGAAAGGCGTTGCGTATTTATCTGTTGGTGATTTCCGTTCTTCTAAAGAACAGGAGATGCGCAAGGAACTCAAAGCTGAAGCGTTGAAAGCAGCAAAAGAAAAAGCGAGTTACATGCTCAGCAAAGTCGACAAAGAACTCGGTGAAATTGTTTCCATCCGCGAGATCAATGACGAAGGTGGCGCATACTGGAGCTGGAGAGGTCCCGCACAAACTTCATTGAGCAATGCTTCCTACGATTCTGAATCAGGAGCGCCGGCCGGACCGCAGGATATTTCGATGCGGTATGAGGTGGAAGCGGAATTCGAAATTGAGTAGGCAAGTATATGAGTAGGTAAGTATATGAGTAGGCAAGTAGGCAGTCCCGGTACGGCTACTGCCTACTTGCCTACTTATTTTACTCGCCTACTCAGACGAAGTCCAACATCCCAAACTTCCTCCCCAGCACAATCTCCGGATCAGTCCCCAGCCAGTTCTGCAAAATGGTTGCATACACCTGGCGGAAATCTACTTTGTGAATCAAATCACCGTCGGCGAGATTTTGAAGATCGGGCGCTTCGTTCAGGATTCCTTTTTGTTTCAATGATCCGCCGGCGAGCATCACCACGTTTGCAGTTCCGTGATCAGTTCCCTGGCTGGCATTCTGTTTCACGCGGCGACCAAATTCGCTGAACGTCATCATCAGCGTTTCATTCCACAGTCCCGCATCTTTCATGTCTTTGGAAAATGCTTCCACAGCTTCGCTGTAAATCCGCAGCAAACGATTCTGCTGACCGTTTTGTCCTGCGTGCGTATCAAATCCCGGGAGTGAAACATAATAGATCACGGTTTCGCTTCCGTCGAGAATGAGATTCGCGATCGTTTTCATCTGCTTGCCGAAACGGTGCTGCGGGTAAATACTTTTCGACGCAGAACCTTTCGATTTTTCAATCAGGTAGTTCGCGCTCTCGGCCGTTTCAGTCAATGTCTGGTGCAGGTAATCGACCATGGCGTGATCACTTTCGTGGTGCTTGTAGTCGTTTGCAATTTTCATGAGCAACGGATCATTGGCGAGCAATTTCATGCGTTTCGGATTGTGCAATGCTATTCCGTTCCGGTGATCTCCTTTCAATGCAAGGCTCATGGCTTCATCAATCTCAAGCGCTTTATGCGGAGGAGTCGATGCTCCGCAGGCGTCCATCCACCGTCCGATCCAACCAGTTGTGAGATATTGATTCTCGTCGGAGGCACTGTGCCAGATATCCATGGAACGGAAATGCGAACGGTTCGGATCGGGGTAACCCACGGAATTGATCATCGCAAAATGTCCCGCGTTGGTGAGATCGTGTATGCCTTTCATCGCAGGGTTGAATCCAAAATGATCGTTGATTTTCAACACATCCGTTTTTTTGATTCCAACCGTGGGGCGATTGTTGTGATACAGATCATCGCCATAAGGAACAACCATGTTCAATCCGTCGTTACCACCGGAAAATTGCACGACAATCAGTCGCTTGCCATTGGTGTTCGGCAAAAACAATTTCTTCAGCGCATCCTGCGATTGCGCATCGGTACCGCGAAGAAATTTCGGCAGCATAAACGAAGCTGATGCGAGTGCAGTCAGTCGTAGAAAATTTTTTCTTGAGAAGCTACTCATGTTTTTTGTCTTTACTTCATTTTGATCAGCGACGCTTGTCAGACCGAGCGGAGCCGAGGTCTACATCAACTGAAACTCCGGAAACTGCATCACCGCACACAACGTGGTAATGATCTGCCGCTCCTTCGTTGACTTGTCGACTTCCTTTTCGAGTTCTGCGGTATTGATGTGTTCGGTAGTCGTCACAAGCAGAAACTTCAGGCATTCGGTCGTCACCTGGTTGTCGGGAACATCTTTAAAATGTTTCACCATCACGGTCCAGTCCGATTTTATCCTCACCCGTTCATCGTTGTCTTTCTTTTTCTTCTTCTCGTCTTTGTCCTCTTCTTCGAAAGCAGGTTTACGGTAAAGCTTCGCCGTTCCTGCATCGAGAATAGCTTTCGGCAAATGCAGACGTTGAATCAGTGAATTGCTGTCGATCCAGCTTTTTCCACCTTTCCACCCGGCCACGTTCGGAGGAGAAAACAACGTCTGGCCGAGAACATGCTGCAAGGCAAGCATCTGTTCGTCCTCCACTTCCACCTTGCAGATTTTCTTGAACTTCACCAGCAATTCCACCGGGGAAATAATAATGCTGCCGAAGTTTTCAGGCGAGTAAAACCATTCCGAATTAAAAATGGTTTTCATCAGGTCGGCGATATCGTATTTGTTCCTGAAAAACCGGCTGGCCAATTCCTGCACGCGATCTTCATTCACTTCGTTGTTCACGAAAAACCGGTAGATCTTCCGGCACACGTATACCGCCGTTTCACGTTTGTCGAGAAGGAAATTTACAATATCGTCGCCATTGAAATTTCCCGTTTTTCCGAATACGGTTTTTGAATCGTCATCGTGTTGCTTCGCGTTGAATTCAAATTCTCCTTTTTGGTTCACGCTCCAACCGGTAAATGCACGCGCCGCTTCTTTGATGTCTTGTTCGGTGTACCCATTTCCTTCACCGAGCGTAAACAATTCCATGACCTCGCGTGCAAAATTTTCGTTCGGTGCATTTTTTTTGTTCTGCTGGTTATTCAGCCAGATGATCATGGCCGGGTCCTGCGAAATTTCGTGCAGCATCTCGCGGAAATTACCCAACGCATGTTTGCG
>DATHKF010000593.1:0-2254 GCA_035489505.1 Bacteroidia bacterium
TCCCCGTTCCTATAGCGCCGATGTAGGTCGACAAGATAATGATACCGTCGGTCTGTGCAGAAGGCGCGCTTCCCGGCAGGTATGCATAACCGGCAGCTCCGCTTGAAATGGTTTTCACCACCCAAACGTTCAGGTAATTTGCGCGCGGCCAGTAATTCAGCTTGGAGCCGTCATCACCGATATACGTTTCGGTGGATGCACGGCGATCAATACCATTGGTGCAATTTCCACTTGGATCAAGGGCGGCGAGACGGAATTCAATTTCCGCATCATCTGCAATTCCCTGGAAAGTTGGAACGATCAGGCTTGTATCAGCATTGAGTTTACGAAAATCTTCATTGAGGATTCGCATTTCATCGAGTACCTGCGCATCCGAAATGTTTTCGGCACCATAATCGTGGATGATATGAAACACCACCGGGATGATGTACTGCGGCGGCGACTGAACACTGTTGGGGTTGCCGTTTCGCTGATTATTCGAAGTGCGTGGATAGCCCTGCATGAATGCAACCCTGTCCTGCTCTTCAGCAATCCGTTGATTTTCTTCGTACTCGGCTTTGAGAGCCGGATTAGCTTCGAGCGATCTTGCCACCGCCTCATCGGTTCCGCAAGGAATATACCCACCTGCATTGGTCTGCTGGGCGGATACAAATTGCACGGCGCCAAAAACAAAAGCTGCGCATGCGAGTAATGTAAAATTCCGTTTCATTTTTTCGGATGTTGTTTGGTGTGCTGGTTGATTTATTTAAATGTCCTTAGCTGAAAAAACAGTTTCAGGGAATTTTTCGGGGAGGTCCAAGATACTCAATAATTTTCGGGCTATCAAGTCAGGCTGAACCAGTTGTCCCGACGTTTTATACTCTTCAAACTGCTGAATCCGGCTAAAATCTTCGATGGAAGCACGCCTGATCTCGTCCTGCATGGCCGTGTCCACAATTCCAGGTGCAACAGAAAAAATACGAATGTGTTTTTTGCCAGAAACTGCAATTTCTTCTGCCACTACGCGTGAAAACATATCGAGTGCAGATTTCGATGCGCAATAGGAACTCCAACCGTCAATCGGATTTTTTCCCGCTCCCGAACTGATATTCATGATCACAAGAGGAGCATTTTTCTGACCGTAAGTCTTCAGAAAATTGTTGATCAGGACACACGGCGCCGTGAGATTGATCGTAAACAAACGGGCAATGGCATCGTTGTCCATTCCACCCACCTGTTTCACGTGGCCAATGGCACCGGCGTTATTGACGAGCACAATTTTATCCGCGCTTTTGAAGTCCGGGAACTTCCAGAAATTGACGTCGTCCATATTCGCGAGATCCATTTCGACATAGCGAAAATCGGGATGCGAGAGCGTATTGGTCCGGGAAATGCCAACGACTTTCACTTCTTCCTTTTCAAGAATGGCTTCAGCCAGGGCTTTCCCGATTCCGCGCGATGTTCCGGTAATGAAATAGTAATTCACAGTTTGAGTTTCCTGTCCAATAGGGAAAAAGTCCCCAGTGATTCCATACGGCACAATGGAGAAATTGCTACTTTTAGCTGGGAAAAATATCTTTTTCTATGCTGAAACGTATCCTGGCCGTCACACTGTTGTCAGTCCTTTGCATCGGAACAAAACTCAATGCACAGTGTGCCGTTTATTTTTGCAAACTCACAGGCAATTACGGATTTTGCTATGGCGGTAAATCCGTGATGGCTGCGCGGGAATGCGCATACGAACAGTGCCTGGAAAACAATGGCCTCCAGCCGATCGTCCTTGCCGTCAATGAGAAAAAAGGCTTTGGGGCCATTTGTATGGGTACCAATTACAACGGAGATACGGTCATTGGAGTTTCTACCGGACACCTGACCCAGATCGAAGCCGATGATGCTGCGCGTGAAGCCTGCGAAAATGAAGGTGCGTTGAAGCTGAAGGTGAAGGAGCGGTGGGAAGATCGTTGATGTGCTGACCTCGACTCCGCCCGGTCTGACAAACGGTTTCAAATAAGATAGCGGGCGTGAGGTTCATGTCGGATGAAGAGACAACCTTCTGCAACCTCTACGTCTTTGATGCATGAAGCGATTGATCTTCCTGCTTTTCCTGTTGCAGGTCACATTGGCCAGTGCACAAACAACCGGCAGGATTTCTCCGATTACGCGATGGGGCGTTGATCTCACAACACGTCTCGATACGCTTTCTCCTTTGTTTTGCGACACGTTGCGCATGAACGGACACACGTTTCGAATTGTGACGGACACGAATTACAACATC
>DATHKF010000594.1:0-3190 GCA_035489505.1 Bacteroidia bacterium
CCACACGAAATTTCCCAGCGCGTCGAGTTTCAGCAGGAACATGCTGGCCTGCCCCGTGGAGCCCAGCATCGCCACACCCGGGCCCGGATCGAAATCGGCGGTATCGCTGAACCAACCAGTAGTGCATACGTTGCCCGAAGGGTCGGTTGCGATGGCGCTCCCGCTGCCTTCGTTCAGGGTGAAGTTGGGATTGGTGCAGTAAAACGTTTTAGCCCATTCGTACGAAGGAGCCTGTCCATGCACAGAAGAAGCCAGCAGAATGCCCGCGGCCAATACGGATGCGTACAGTTGTTTCATGATCGTAAGTTTAATTGTTTGCCGTACCTAAAGTAAACCGGAAAATACCCGAACGCAAATTTTTAACGTTGTCCCACTTCAAGGAATTTCGTTTTACCCACCCTTCGCGCTGCTGAATTCAATCTTGTAGTAATCCAATTTCGGATCTTCTGAGCTGCCGTACCAGTTCACTGCACCCATGAGCACATCTTCACACCACCAGGTCCAGTTTTCACATCCCGGGCCGGGAAAATCAAATGTGTACGTTCCGTTTCCGTAAGCTTTGTTCACCAGGGAAACCATGTCGGTGAAACCATCTTCACCTCCTTTGTCCACGAAGATTTTCACAACGTCAATCGTTTTTGTATCACCTTCCGATTCGTTGAACAGGTCTGAAAAATACACTTCAATGCGTACAATTTTGCGACCGTAGAATTCGCCGTATCCCGGTTTTTTCAGATCAACGAGGTAGATGGCCTGCTCGTAATCCATGAGCCCGTCGTTGGGTTCAAAGGACGTACTGCGGGCCATCGTGTCCTTCATCAGGAATTGTTTTACGTCGCTGAGTTTAGCGCCGATCTTCAGGGCTTTGAAACCTTGATCCGTTGCGAGTTTGTCGGAATGTGGAGGGCTTTGTGCAAGTGCCGGTAATACAGTTGCGGTCCATAGGAAGAGGGAGAGGATTGCTGTTTTCATTGAGATGTGTTTGGGTAGGAGGGAAGATACACGTTTTATCAAATGCTTCACCTCGCGCCTAAGGTCGGTAGTGTCTCAGTTTGAGCATTTGATATTTTGACACGGCGCTAAAAGAAGCACGAAACCCATTCTAAACCCAGGCGCTCACGGCGCGTTACCGTTATCTCGCCGTGAGCGCCTGGGCTTAGAATAAGAAATGCCGTAAAAATGCGCCGTGTCAAAAAGCAAAGTGAGACACTACCCTAAGGTCGGGTCAAAGTCAAAACGGCAGCAAAAAAACAGGAACGGTCATACGAGTATGCCGCCCCTATTGCAAACGATAAACCAGGTTACACGTGAAATAAACAATAGAGCAGCATCAAAAAACCTATGATGCCTGCAAACCGAAGCGATCGGTTCAGTGCAGCGCGTAAATACGACTGGCGCGCGAAGGAATTCCGGTAAGGCGGAGTAGCTGTTTTTCCCATGGGCAGTGAGATTGGATATATTCTACGCCCGGGAATGTGTAATGTTCCCTTATAGTCGACTTTTTCGACGAACACGGATTTACTGCCAATGAATTATTGGAAACAGGTGTTATGCATGAATAGGAATCAGGATTTTTTTTCACCTACCATGATTCCAATAACACGCCAGTGATCAAACGCGTCTTCATTTTCGTCATACAGCTTCTGCCAGTTGACGTTTTGCACTTCAATCTTTTCGTTCACGTCATCGTCCCAGTTTACAGTGAATCCCTGCTTGCGCAATTCTTCGGTTACAATCCGGCCAACCTCCAGCGTTACGCTTTCATCTTCGTTGTTCACCTTCTGATAAGCGATCCACAAACTCCGGTCCTCCGGGTCAATCGCCCGTTCGAGATCCTGCTCGTGGTAAAAACAATATCCATCGGAGACAATTCCATTCTTGCGCAATTCACGCTCTACTTCAATCACTTCGCTTTCGCCATCGGAAGTAGTGTAACCGGCATTGTGCAAGGCCACAATTTTTCTTTTGCAGAGATTATCGAATGCAACAGCAAGTCGCTCCGTATCCGTGGGCTTTGACCACGATTTACTATTGGCGCGGAGTTCAGAAAATTTCTGATCAACCATATCGTTGATCCACTCTTCGCTGATCTCATCCTGCATTTCTTCACCTTCCACCTGTTCCAGTGTCATTTCTTTGATGTCGTCGTCGCTCATGAAACCCATGGTTACGGCATTTGAAATACAATCGTGGATGTATTGCTGGTTTTCAGTCATGGCTGAGTGTTGTTTTTTGAGACGGTTGAATTGACCATAATTTAATTTTTGTTTGTTAATCTGCGTAGGCGGGTTGGCTATTCTCGGATCAACGGATGTATTTTCTATACGTCGGCTCATTATGCAATTCGAAATTGCTCTGACGGTAGACAAGTTCACCTTCATTGGTAGCATGAAGCTCAAATGCCGTGATACCCGATTTTCCGGCATCTTCAATTAATGCGTCCAGGAGTCCTTTGCAAATGCCTTTTCTGCGAAATGCAGGTAGGGTATACATGTTCATGATATAGCCCCACTTGCCCGTAGGATTTTTAATATTGCCCGGTTGTTCACGGACATGAACAGAACCAATTCCCGCCACTTCTCCGTCACATTTCGCAATGAATGAAATGCAGGTATTTTCGGTAGTTGCTTTTGAAAAGTAACCGGTCATTTGTTTTTTCAGCGCAACAATTACTTCGGGATCCTGTTCGCCGGAGAGTTCCAGGGCAAACGCAATTCTATTATCTACCAGTGTTGCAACATCGTTTTGCGTGGCTTTGTGGTATGTTATGTTGTTCATGTTGTTGGCCTGATTAACTCAAAAATTTCGAACCTGCAATTTACAATTTTCGCCTCACTGACCACCACTGCTTCACCCTGCCATCACAAAATCCCTTCCCTCCACAAATCCTTTTCCCTCCAGCATCGCCCTGATCTCTTCCCGCACACCACGCACGCCGATGTAACTCACCACAAACGCCTTCGACGGATCAGGCAATTCATCAATACCAATCACGGGTACTTCATCGTATTTCAATCCGATTTTCGTGACATCCACATCCAGGTAGCCGCCAATCGGTAATCCGCTTTTCGCCAGGAAAATACTTTTCTTCCGCGTAATGCGCCCGGTTCCGCAGAGATACAGCGGTCGTTGTTCCGGATTATTCGTGCGGATATAATTGACGAGATACTTTTTCTTCACACGTTCAAAT
>DATHKF010000595.1:0-9850 GCA_035489505.1 Bacteroidia bacterium
CGCATGGTCCGGCTGAGAAAGGCCAGCGAAGCGTACGTGTAGCAGATGAGCGGAAGGATCATGTACGGAAGTGTTGCCATGAACTTGTCCCACCAGCTTGCGTCCGGTAAATATCCGGTCGCTGGTTTTATGCCGGTTGCAGGAAATATAGCGAGCGAATCAGGATTTGCGAATGTCATCACAAGCAATGTGCCCATGAAAAAAGTGGGCAGCGAATACAGCATGAACAAAACAACCGACGATGTTTTATCAAATGCTGATCCGCGTTTGGCTGCGGCCTGTATACCAACAGGAATACTGATGAGATACGCCAGGATCACAGAAATAACTGTGAACAGCATCGACCAGGGCAAAGCACGCGCAATGGTTTCCGTTACGGGTTTCCGGGATGCATAAGAGATTCCGAAATCTCCGCGGATCACACCGTGACAATGTTCTGAACCGCTACCGGTGATCCAGTTTCCATCGCCAAACAACCAGCGATGGTATTGATTGTACCCGTAAAAATGCAAAGCAGGAATATAATTTTTCCAATTGCTGGAACCGGATTCAACGGCAGCAAACTTTGTTTTGCAATCGGCAACTGCTGCTTTGCAATGGGTCAGAAAATTTCCGCTTCCGTATTTATCGAAACGCGCGATCTCCTGTTCCAATGTATTCAGCTTGGCGTGAACTTCTATGGGATCATCCGTTCTCAGGAGCGAAATACACTTCTGTTTGAACTGATCGGCGAGATAACTCACAGAATCTCCCGGGAAAACGGAAAGGAAAGCGCTGTCGGGTGTTACTTCGATCCTCGCTTGTTTTCTGAGCCTTCCCAACGATTCGTGCCACGCTTCGATCTCCGTCCAGTTTCCAAACCGGTCAAGCATACGCGACAAAGTTTCACGTTCCATTTTATCCTTCACCCGGTAAAACGTATCAGGTTCCGCAAGCGTGGTCATCGTGAAATAAAATACGGGAAGATCAAGACCGAGCTTGTGGCGAAGAGCGTCTTTTTCACGCGCCACGTTTTCGTTCATTGCCGAACCACCGCTTTCGCCTTTGGCGCCTTCAAATAAATTTTCAATCGGGTCGCCCGGCGCACTGATACTGATAACGAAGGCGATCAATGAAATCGCAAACAACGTGGGAATGAAGATCAGTACGCGACGTACAATGTACTTCAGCATCGGTCAGTCGGTTCCTCAGGGCGTAGTAGTTGTAGGCATTGTTGATGGTGACAACAATTTCAGCCAGCTCAGGTAAACGCCCGGCTTTTCCCAGAACATTTCAGCGTGGTCAAAACGTTTGTGAATGGCCACTTTGCGCGGAACCATGTACATGAAAACGTAAGGCTGTTCATCGTAGATCAAAGCCTGCAATTCTTTTTCAAGCGGATAACGCAAACTGTCAACGATCGTTATGCGGATGGAATCAATCAATGCATCGGCTTTGGGATTGTCGAAACCAACAAAGTTGGAGCCGCCGTTTTCCCAGGAAGAAGAATGCCAGGTCTGCTTGAAATCTTCAGGCATGCTTGAACCTGACCACGCACCGAAGTACATGTCAAATTCATGCTGCTGCAACTGCTCGTAGAATCTTACAAACTCAAGTTGCTTCACATTGACTTTGATACCGGCTTTGTACATGGAAGCCTGGATGTCATTCGCCATGTTGATCACGGCAACGTTGCCGGTCATGATGGAAAACTCAAATTCAAAAGGAGTTTTCTTTCCGTTGATCACTTTGTCGCGGACGTTGTCGCCATCGGTGTCTTTCCATCCGGCTTCATCCAGCAATTTTTTGGCTTTCTCAATATCGTACTCAATCGGTTTGAGATCGTTGTTGTACGATTGAGTGCGTGTTGACGGAACATTGCTCACCATGCGCGAAGCCTGTCCTTCGAGGTAAGCCTCGTTCATTTCATCAGCCGGAACAAGATGCGCAATTGCGCGACGTACTTTTTTGTCAGTGAAAAACGGAGTGCGGTTCACCGCTTCAGGTTTCAGGTTCAAACCAATGTATTGCCAATCAAAATTCATCACGAATGCAGAGTGATAATTCCGGTTGAAGTTGGTGTCTTTCTGCAATTCAATCAGTCCGTGTGTCGAGATCCATGCGGATACATCAAACTTCTGGCTCTTGAGCTCGACGAGAATTGCATTTTCTTCATTGACGAGGCGGCAGATAATTTTGTCCGGCAACGAAGCATCATACATGCCCGGGTCTTTGATCTTAAAGGTCCAGTGGTCTTTCTTGCGCGACAACTCCAGCGCCTGGCCGTCGTCCCACCGGGTCACTTTGTAGGGGCCGAGTCCATTGAGGTGTTCGATTTCGCGTCCGTATTTCGGATCATTGAATTCGTTGGCCCAGGCTTCAATATCGGGATGCGGTGTTCTTCCAAACGCGGTATCCTGCAATTGCTCGATAGTGTATTTTCTGAGGACGTGACCTTTGTCGTGAAAATTTTCCTCGAGAATAGGAACATCACCGAATAACGCAACGTTCTGGAGATAGCGCCCGCGCATGATCATTTTGAACTTCATCGGATCAGTCGGGTCTTTCTCGACCTTTTTCAGGTATTCGAAATACGACTTGTATTGCGGGTTGTTTGTATTCGGACAGATATAGGCGTTCATCGTGAAGATCACGTCATCCACACTCAGCGGAGAACCGTCATCCCAGGTTACGCCTTTGCGGAGTTCGTATGAATAAACCAATCCGTCATCACTCACGGTAGGCAATGCTACTGCAAGGTCCGGTCGAAGCGAAAGTTTTTCAAAATCGAGGTTGACCAGGAAACGCTGCGTGTAATCCTGGATCATGCGTCTCGGATTAGATGCGCCATTGGTAGGGTGAAGGTTATCGGGTTCGCCTCTCCAATGAAATATAACTATGTTTTCAGTGGACCAGTCGGGCTGCCATTTGGTTGGGGGCGCATTGAGAATATATCGCTTGACATTGTCAATGCTGTCGGTGTTATTGTTTTTGTTGCCATCAACAAATTGTCCCTGCGGATCATCGCTGCCGCAAGAGATTGCTACGAGTGCCAGTGGAATTACCCGTAAACCAATTCGAATCATTTGCCTCATAAGAATGGAAGTGTTGAAATACAAATATAACACTGGCACAACACAAATGGTCTGAATTCGGTCATCATACCGGCAGCAAAAAAACGTGGTCATGATAACAACAAAAACCGAAAAATGTTCTAAATTTGCGCCCCGTAAAGGCCAACCCTGAAGCAATTGCAGGGTCTCCGGTGAGGTGGGTGAGTGGCCGATACCAGTAGTTTGCTAAACTGCCGTACGTTGTTAAGATGTACCGAGGGTTCGAATCCCTCCCTCACCGCAAATTGATTTCCAGCCCGTTCCCTGCAAAGGAGCGGGCTGTGTCATTTCCTTGATTCTATTGGCTTTCAGAGGTTTTAGGGTTCACGCGATTCCACGTCCGGGAGCCCCGAAACACCATTTTGTTCCACCATAGTTCTACCACGAGTAGTAACAAATGCGGTGAGGGAATTCATATAACAAGTATGTACCCAACGAACAAAATTTAGCATGAAAGCCAACCTCCATTATATACTTCGCATGGATCGACCACGTCCAGACGGCTCCGCATTGATCTACCTGCGCATAATCATTAACCGCCGGAACAAGCCGATGCTTTCGATGTATCGCAACGTTCCGCTGAAAGCAAAGTACAAGCATTTGACAGTGGAAGAAATAGAACAGTACCCGATCAAGCGGGAGGCAGCTGATTTTAAAACAGTAACCCGTGATGAATTATACTGTTGGGACAAACGCAAAGGACGGGCTACCCGCGGATTTGGGTCTGCCGAAAGCCTGAATCAATTCCTGAATGAAGAAATAGTTCGGGCGGAGGATATTATCAACGACCTGGCCAAGCGCAGAAAACCGTTAACTCCAGATTCATTCCGTTGCACCTTCAAAAAGGACAATATTGATAAACCGTTTTATGAATACTGTCACGAGCAAATTGCAGTAAACCAAGCCGACGTTCTTTCTGAGGACACCATTGATGGATACATGTATACCATCGGGAAATTGGATCGGTACAAGCCAGGTCTTCGCATGGAGGAACTGGATTTCAAATTTCTCAATAAATATTTCAACTGGATGCAACGTCCCGTTTCGGAAGGCGGGTTAGGCAATATGCGCAGTACGGCAAACAAGAACATGAAAACAATTCGGACCATGCTTTTGCTCGCGATCAAGAATGGTGATTTTATGGTGGAGCATTATCCGTTCAAGGATTTCAAGATCGGAGAAACCATGTCGGAATTGACTTCGCGTGATTTTCTGGAGCCCGAAGAAATTATGAAACTGGAGGACCTGATGGCTAAGTACTATCCACCCAGCGATTCAGATTATAAAAGGGTTAAGCCAGCGGAGCGAAAGGCGAGAATCGAGAACGGGATATTATCTATCAGCGAGTACGAAACATTGAAGAATTTTTTATTCGCCTGCTACACCGGGCTTCGCTATCGGGATATTAGCTTACTGAATGCTAATCTTCATATCAATGGCAAGTGGGTTCAGAATCCATACACATTTATACGGAGCTTCAGATACTACATTGATATAGAAGCTATGCACAAAACGGGCAGGGCGCTTATTGTTCCACTCATTGACAAGGCAACTGCGCTTATTGACGTGAAAAAGGAAGGACTTGCATTTGTGGTAAGATCAAACCAGAAAACGAACAAGAGCCTTAAACGAATTGCAAAACTTGCCAAGATCAGCAAGGTGCTATCTTTCCACGTTGCACGTCACACTTTTGCAACGACCTGTTTCACTTATGGAATTCCGTCAGAAGTAGGGCAGCGGTTGTTGGGACACAAGAGCGAAAAGTTCATTAAGATTTACACGCATCTTACTCAAAATAGATTGTTCCATGAAATGGATAAGGTTAATAAGGGCTTTAATGAGCATCAACAACTTTTACGTGTTGTTCATAGTCAGGAAATAGTCCCAACTGAAATTCCAGATAATATGGTTAAGATTGAGAATAGTAAATTAAGGAAGTTGATGGATTTCTTGTCGAAAATGGACGATGATAAGATTGATAAGATTGAGGCAATTGCGAAGGTAGTGTAGCGCTTAGCTTTGATCCACGAGTAAATTTGACGAAATCGTTTATCTTGCATTATAGATAACTATATGCAGCACCATTCATTTCCATTCACTATTGAGAATACAAAGAGCGTCGTAAACTGGGCATTCGAGAAACCTAACGTGTTAATTGTTTTTGTTCATGGCTTTGGTGGTTCGGCTGTAAAAACATGGAATGAGTTCCCGGGAACTTTAAATCAGCACTTGGAATTTCGTAAGTGTGACTTTGTTTTTTGGGAATATGACAGTTTGTTTGCTCAGGCAAATGCCAGCGCAGGATTGTTTATGCAGTTTTTAGACAAAATGATTGAGCATCCAGATTGGTATCAGGACGGTGGGGACCGTGTTACATTTAGTAGAACAACCAATTTCAGATATGATCGGGTCATTGTTGTTGCGCATTCACTAGGTTCGATTGTAGTGAGGCGGGCATTGTTGAATGCTTACTTCACCGGGAAAACATGGCTGGAAAGGGTAGAGACAATTTTATTCGCACCAGCCCATCACGGTGCGCTCGTTGCTAATCTGATCCTGGAGTCTTTAACAGGAAATTTTAGATTTGCTTCCGTTGCTGCACGGTTTGTTTCTCCAGTTATTGACGACTTAAAGCCAGGTTCTCAGGTATTGATAGACATCGAAAATGAAACGGCCAGTCTTTTGGAGGCTGGTCAAGGAAATTTCACGATAAGCAAATGTGTGATATGGGCTCAGAAGGATCGAGTGGTGTTGATGCGGCGTTTTGGACAAGACGCGATTGCAGAAGTAGTACCAGGTCATAGTCACACTTCAGTCTGCAAGCCAAAATTGCTAGCGGGTTACACGCGACCTGTCGAGGTATTAATTCGGGTACTTAATAGCTAGACCATGAATCATCTAATTTCCAATTTCAAGAATCTGGAACGTACTTTTTATACTTCCAATATTCGCGAATCTGAGTGGTATATATACGGCTTGTGTATTAAGGCAAGTGATGTCATTGAGGAATTTGTTGATGGACATGGAAGCTTCCTACCAATTGAACAAAGGCTGCTCGACCTTATGGAATATTACTCATTGCTTGAAATTGCTTCGATCGCAGGAGTCATTCCTTCCAAAGGAAATTTTACTGAGAATAGCGATTCCAAGGTGATTTTAGGCAATAAAGACATTAGACGATTTTGCGAAAACAGACGTCTGATCCTACCTCAACTCTTTCATTTGCGGCAGTCTGATCTGTTTAACCTGGGGGAGCACGAATCACCCATGATCGTCTCGTTCTTTTTCAGGTTTCTTTTTATTAATCGAGTGCGGTTGGACAATTGGGACTTAAGACACTTCGCGGTTGCGGGACACCACAGGAATCAATCATATATATTGGCGGAATTGAAGAATGATGATGAGGTGCTAAAGGGCTTAATGGGTCAGGGCAACTTTCACATCAAAGGTTTCTTTGAATTGATTAATTACTTGTGCGATTTGGAGCAGCTCTTGCTAGAAATGAGTGGGAATTTAATTTTGCAATCAGCTTTTTGGCATTATAGCAATATTTTTATTCCAATGAGTAAAAATCTTAAACTGACAATTGATGAGGGTTTCGAAATATTAGAAGCTAAGCAGGCAAAGTGGAAGTTGCAGGAATTACCGGAAGAAGTACTCGAAATCGGGACATCTTTGCCTCTATTGCGTGCTTCAATGAGGCGTTTGTTCTCTGGCGAATACAGTAGATTCCTGGAGGAAGCAGTGTTCGATCACGCTTATGATACGAATGATTTGAAAGTTTAGTAGCGTCTTGTACTAGGTTCAAACTCGACTGTTTCTATTTTCAGTAGGCTTTCTAAACTGAAGTTGAATGTGAAGAAAGCCTACCAATAAGAATGTAACAACCGGTTTTGAACTCCGTTGGTGAGCGTTGGTTCCATTCGTTGAATGTCCCGAGCCATATCAAACGCCCCGACAAATCGTAAAGCTCGACTGACGCGGGTAAAGATTCATCACCGAATTCAGCTACGCTTAACGGGTCCTGTAAAACGGTATCAACACAACTGGTACATCCATTGGTATCTGTTACACAAAAAGTATAAGACCCGGCAGATATACCGCTGACTGTATACAAACCAAAACCAATGGGAGGAATCCAAAAGGGATAATAGCCGGGTGAACCACCATTGACGCTTCCCGTAGCACTTCCATCGGAACATCCAACGCAGGAAGGATTTGTGAAGCTCGAAATCCAAACATTAAGCGGAGGGGCTGTTGTAATTGAGGATGTATCCATCGCAACACACCCCGTACTGTCCGTGACTATAACCGTATAAGTTCCGGTGCAGAGTCCGGTGATCTGTTGCGTTGTTTGTCCACCTGGTTGCCACAGGTAGGAAAAAGGCGCAGATCCTGTTGGATTAGCCTGCGCGCTTCCATTGCAGACCTGCCCGCAGTTCTCCGGCACTGTTGTAATTTGTACACTACATGTTTGCGCACTCAGTTTCGGGCATAAGAGCACAATCAATGCGAAGACTCTAAAGAGTAAGTTCATAAGAAATGTTTTGCCAATAAAAAGATACGAAATATTCGTTATCTCTGAACAGCCAAGCGGATCACCCGTGTTTGCATATACTCACCAATAATACCAAACACTCACACCAGCGGTTGCGCTGTAATGATGCTCCACGTACCAATCCGCATTTCCCTGCGATTCTTTCGTGAAAATATTCCTGAGCTGGTAACGCCCGGAAAATTCTGCGCCGATTGAAAATGATTGGTTCACGCGATAACTAACTCCTGCGCAGCCGAGGGCACTGAAGTTCCACCGGTTGAAAACAAAAAACAGTCCTTTGTCTTCATCACGATAAGAGCTAAATGTGGTTCCTTCGTTTTTCACCTTGATGGTTTCGTCATAGCTGACCATGAAATTGGCAGATGCTCCGGCTGCAACGTAAGCGCGGAATCGTTTCTGTCCCATGTTAAAACGCACCATCAACGGAACGTCCAGGTAATGATAACGTACTTTGATGTTTAGCGTTCCTTGCGATGGATGGTAGCCGGAAATGTAATATGCAAACCGGGGATCATAAAAATTGTTTTGTACATATCCTATCTTCGGATCAACAACATTATACACTTCACACCCAATGAGAAATTCATTTTCAAGTGTGTCGCTCAATTGAACGTCTTCGCTGAAATCAAAACCAGTCTGGAAGTAAGAAATACCGGAAACAAGTTGGAAGTTTTTATTCAAGCGATATGCTACGGACAAACCTGCGTTGGGTGTAAGGATGCCGGTTTCGTGTTCCTCACGGCAATGAATAAGCTCACTGTACTTTCTGCTCTCGATTTTCCGGAAAGAATACCCAACCGAAAGATTCAGCCCGACCGAAAGCCGGTGTTCATCGTTGGAGTAATGCGTGTTTTTGTGCTTGTGTTTTGTCTCTTCCTGCAATGTATCAGCAGGAAGAGTGTCCTGCGCGGAGAGCGTAAAGCCGAAGAAAACTAAAAACGGGAGTAGGGCTTGTTTCATGCGATGATGGTTTCAGTGGCGTTGGTAATGCGGTCCCTCAGAACATCCGCACGAAATGGGACCTATGTTCTGGACGGGAATTTTTGAAAAAGGTTGGCTGAAATCTACGGAGAATTATTTCCGAGCTATTTAGCGATAGTAACCTTTTCCCGGATTTGAGTACCGTCGTTCTTGAAGATCACGAGGATATAGAGTCCCGGTGCGAATCGCTCTGCGGTCACCGTGTTGGTAAAATAATCTTCCCGGTAAACCAATCTCCCCCGATCATCATACAAAGTAACCTGGAGACCCGTCGGTGGAATCCCGGAAATCAAGTG
This sequence comes from Bacteroidia bacterium, assembly GCA_035489505.1. Lineage (GTDB taxonomy): Bacteria > Bacteroidota > Bacteroidia > Palsa-965 > Palsa-965. The sequence continues at coordinate 8,928 of DATHKF010000595.1, forward strand.
GTCACTTCCGCTGATCAGTGTAGGAATAAACCAGGGCACGGGTACTTCAGGAGAAATGCAGGAATCCACAAAAACAGTTACAGTGTCGGATAAAATACCTGGAAAATAATAACCGGTTGTGTCTTGAATGGTGAGAATGTAGGTTGTTGTTTGTTGCGGGGACGCAACTGGTTTCGCAGCCGTGGAATCAGAAAGGCCATAGGAAGTGGACCAGTTATATTTTATGCCGTCTTGAACCAAATCACCCAAGCTCAGACTGTCTCCAAGGCAAATTTGAATGTTTGAACCTGCTCTAGCGTCGGCTACACGATATACTGCTACATCATCAATGTAATAATAACAGGTTGGTTGAACAGCACTGGAATTGAACATTAACAGCGGTGTAAGCGAATCGTACATGAAGTTTCCTATAACCAGATGGGTTTCCATTCCGTGTGCCGTGTAATAGCCACCAACCCAAATCCAATTAGCGGTATCTGCCAATAAAGTCAAGTTCGTTTCCTCTACCGACGCACTCATAGGTATTAAGTACTGATCGTATGTAAGCGTATCAGATGTAAAACGGAATTGTATCGAGGTTACATACTGATTGATCTCAGCGAGGCTCACAAACACGCCAACGTAATAGCGTTCTCCTCGTATCAAATTTGTGTCTAGCTGTCCCTCTATGTAGTCGCGAAAATTGACGTGTGACGGCACATTATCTAAAGAGACTGTGTAAATGCCCGCGTATGCAGCACCTGTATGCGGATATTGGTTGCCGACTATATTAGCTGGAACTTCTACCTGAAAACCTTGACAATACTGGCTAAAATATTCCCCCCTGCCTCCGCGCCAATCCGCAACATACCCTTGAAAACGGCTGTGTGTTGGCACGCACTGTATAGTATCTTCAAATGAGGGATTGACAACTAAATTGACCT
>DATHKF010000596.1:0-3885 GCA_035489505.1 Bacteroidia bacterium
TACAATGCTTTCGTCGCCCAAAATACTGACGGTGCTGTAATCGTATTTGAGACCATCAGCGCCGAGCTGGTCGGTTGAGGTTTTCCAGTAGTTCAAACCGGCGCCACCAAAACCATACAACAGGAATCCTTTTTTACGAAGGGTGTTGCTTCCAATAATTACTTCAAATGCAAATTCATCAAAACGCATTTTGTAATTGCTGAATACCATTCCCGTATCAGGATCTGTTCCTGAAGAGTAGTTGGTGTTGCCCGAAGATAAAACCGGGTTTGCTTTGAGACCGGTTAAACCGTGGTAGTTGTAACCGTAGTTTCTTCCGTCAAGAAAGCGAAATCTCCATCCGAAGTACAACGGACCGGGTTTCGACATTCTGGAGTAGCGGGAAACAGTAAATCCCCAGCCGATTCCGGCCAGAGGTTTCATGTCGCTGGTTTGCCATGTGCCGCCCATGTTCACGCCAAACCAAACGGGCCGGCGATCGGATAGATCTTTTTGAGCGGAGACTTCTGCGAAAGTGAGCAGGAGGATGAGGAGAGTAAGTATTCGTTTCATAGGAACAGGTATTGGGTACGCGAGCAGTGTTGCACGAATTGTGCCGCTAATCAGTTCTGGTCGTTTTAACAAATTAATACAACTGATTTTCAGCGAATTATGCGCAAACTGGTTTTGTAAGTGGTAAAGATAGGAAAATCAGTGCGCAGTAAGGGAAGTACGCAGTGCGCAGTAAGTCAGTACGCAGTAGGGCCGTGTACTGCGCACTGACTTACTGCGCACTGTGTACTGAGTGCAGACTCGTATCTTAGTACCGTAAAGTCGCCACTTGGTCCAATTCAGTTCAAACCTCAGAAGTCTTTCCGACGAAGAGCTTGTTACACTCTTCCGCGAATCAGGGAATAATCTCTGTGTGGGAGAATTATTTGGCCGTTACCGCCACCTCGTATATGGTGTGTGCATGAAATACCTGCGCGACGAAGACGAAAGCCAGGATGTGCAGATGCACGTTTTCGAAAAATTGCTGAAAGATCTCGGCCGTCACAACATCGAACAATTCAAAGGATGGCTCTATACCGTTGCAAAAAACGAGTGTTTGATGTACTTGCGCTCAAAAAAGAGCCAGAAAGCCCGTGAAATGGAGTTAAGAAAAGATTCAGCCGGGGTTATGGAAAACGACCTTGCACTGCATCCTGATGGTGTAACCGAAACCGAGCGACAATTACAGACCATGGAAAGTAGCCTGCAGGAGCTGAACGAAACTCAGCGACGCTGCCTGGAATTGTTTTACCTGGAAAAAAAATGTTACCAGGAAATTACATCAGTAACCGGCTACAGTTTGAATGAAGTGAAGAGTTATATACAAAACGGAAAGAGGAACCTTAAAATCCTCATGATAAAAAAACAGCATGGCTGATCATTTCACATATGCAAAGCTTCCCGCTGATCCTTGTCTTACACAGGAACAGCTGCTCGCGTACATCGACGGAAAACTCTCCGTGGATGCACAGCATGCGTGTGAAAAACACATGCTCGATTGCGACATGTGCAGTGATGCTGCTGAAGGCCTTGCCCTGGTAAAAGACCGGGCCGCGTTGGCTGCTCCTGTACAATCAAACGGCGCCGGTGTTGCAGAAAAAGGCAAAGTGGTTTCGCTGAATCAAAATCAGTCGAACCGTAAATTGTGGTATTCCATTGCTGCTGTTTTGGTTCTGGTGCTTGCATCTACGTTTTTCTTTCAGCAGGTTTCGCAGAATGAAGACATGAGCACCATGGCCGACAACCAGGCGAAGATGGATAGTATAGCTGATCCGTCTTCTGAGTTCGCTGCTGCTCCGGCAACCGACTGTCTTTCCAGGCGGGATAAGTCCATACTGAAAGACGGAGATGGCTCACCCGCCAATGCTCCGAAAATGGCCCCGCTTGCTACACAGGAAAAACTTGAGAAAGATTATAACACCGATGGTGATGACGCGAAGAACCTGGAAGCAGAGGTAAGGACTGTTGCCAAACCAGAAGCAGCGAACGATCAAAATTTCGACCTGGCTGTTGGCGATGAGAATGTGCCAGTGGAACGGGTTACCGTTGAAAAATTGAAAGAAGAAGATGTGATAGAATCTGAACCTGAAAAGAAAGGCGCCTTCTGGGAAAAAACAAAACTGGTGTTGACTGCACCGAATGCGAATACACAAACACGATCGGAAGAGCAGTCGCTTTCACAGGATGGCGATCGTGTTGCTAAGCAGGACCAGCCGAAAGATGCCGAGGCAAAATCCGGTGAAGGCAAGAAAGAAGACGATGAGAGTCCACCAGCCCCTGAGGCGGCTACAGTTAACGCGGTGGGTGCTGCAAATGAAGACTACGCCGGCGGAGCAACGGATACTGTACAGGCCAACGTACCGGTTCTGATGAACGATGCGAACAAAGACCTCGGGCTTTCATACACCAATGGTGTGAACATGATGAATTCCGGACAATACAATTCCGCGATTGCGTTGTTCGATGAAGTTTTGCAGGACAGCACGCATGTGCGTTATGAAGATGCTGAATTTCTGAAAGCGAAAACGCTCATCAAAGCGAGCCGGAAAGACGAAGCGAAAACGTTGCTCAAGTCCATTGAAATGAAGAAGGGAAAGCATGCAGCGGAAGCGACTGAGTTATTAAAGACCCTGTAAAATTCAAAGATTCAAGATTCAAAGATTGAAACCATTCGCACATTCCTGCGCACGCATAACGTGCTACGCGCGCGGGCATGCACGAATGATTGAATGTTCAATTTTTGAATCTTTGAATTTTACTCTCCGTCCCTGAACGGCACAAACCTGAACGGGTGCTCAAGAATGAGCGACATCTCTTCTCCTTTATCAACCATATCCTCGTCTTCCACATCGTGATGCCAGTTGATCATCACATTCACTTCCTGGTTACGTAAGCGGATTAATTTCGACAACACGGTGAGCAACGAACGCACAGAACCAGTGTTGAGGTGATCAAGTTTGATGTCGATTGTAACGCTGCTCGCTTTCTGCACGGTCACAAACTGCTCGACCCACCGCTCCAGTTTCTCGTAAAAATCAGAAGCGTCTGCCGGAATCGAGCGACCAGTAATGGTAAATTTCTCCGTTTGTGGATCAAAACTGATCTCCGGAGTTGCCCGTGTAGCAGGGATATGCAGCGCTTCCATCAATATCAGTTAAGTGCGATGACTAGTTCAAGACAAAAGAATGTGTAGTTGCCTTTCATGGGAAGAAAACGGTACGTAATCGGTCCGTTCACTGCACGGGCAATTTCCATCAGGCCAAGACCTGCATTGGTACGGCTTCCATCCTGGAGCGAACGCTCCATCTGGTCGACATACATCATTTTCAATTTTTCACTGTCAGCCGTGTTGATTTCGTCCAGTTTACCTTTCAGAATATCCACATCTTTCGAGAACATCACATTCCCGCAGCGCAAACCATAATCAGACGGGCTGACGCGTTTCATGTACACAATCGAACCCGGCGTAGGAGTTGTAATCGGAGGTGTATTGTTCCGGATATTCTGCAGGCATTCAACTACGGCGCTCAGCAGGCGTCTTCGCGATGGACGTGACAAAACCTGGAAATCAGGTCGTGTTTCAACCATCGCAACAAATGAACTAATGAGGTCTTCACTGACATCACCGAGGTAAAACCAATCATTTCCGGTATCTGTCAGAAGTTCTTTAACCTCCGAATCGGTTAACATACAAAGGGGGGTTTGCCCAAAAATACTGATTTCCACGGCAAAATCAACCCCGCCTCAGTATATTTAAACCCGAAACCGAAAGTTTCAACCGGCAATCACACCGTAATCGGGTTAAATGAAATGATCTTTCCACTTCGCTTTTAATGAAGGTAGCAGCGTTCAAAA
>DATHKF010000597.1:0-11649 GCA_035489505.1 Bacteroidia bacterium
AGCCCGGATATGATCTACATGAACTATTCGGGCAATCATCTCCAGTGGATCAACTCGTTTGTGAATGAACAGGAAAGCGGACTCAGCGCCGGATTCTCTTACAAGGGATCTTCGTGGATGGAATCGGCAGGCATCAAGTCAACTTTTGTGGAGTATGATGAGCTGCTTTATTTTGACTCTACCTTTTTACCTCAGCAATATAAATCGCCGGTGAATGTCACGAAAGGCGACGTGTATGCTGCATTCAATTTTTCTCCTGTTCACGTGGGTGTGAAATATACTTACACGCATGTCAGCAACGATTCTGTGCTGAGACTTCCGGAACACATTGTTGCCGGTTCCGTGTATGGAAATTTTCAGCTGTTTAAAAAAGCCATGCAGCTCCAGGTCGGTATCGATGCTACCTGGTTCTCCGAATTTACAGCCGCTGCGTATATGCCTGCCGTCGCACAATTCTATTTGCAGAACCAAAGAACGGTGGGCAACTATGTTTACCTCGATCCGTGGGTATCATTCCGCATTAAGCCGGTTCGTGTTTTTATCAAAGCAGAACACATCAACGCAGGGTGGTTCGGAAGAAAATATTTCCTCATGGACCATTACGTCCACAACGACTTCGCTTTGAAAATCGGACTTTCCTGGTTGTTCAACGATTGAGAAAATCCAGTTTCGCGAGGATCTTCTCTGTAGCCCCTACATTGGATTTCACAAAATCACCGGCGAGCTTTCCGGATTCCTTGCGGTACGCCTGATCAGTCAGCAATGCATCGAGTATTGACTGAAGTTCAGTCGCGGTGTGAACACCAAACCCGCCTTTGCATTGGATCAGCCCGAGCGCCTCATTGAATTTTCCGTACATCGGACCAAATACAACCGGTATTCCATACACCGCGGCTTCCAATGTGTTGTGAATGCTTTTTCCAAATCCGCCGCCGATGTAAGCCACATTTCCATAGCGGTACAAGGAAGAAAGCATGCCGATATTGTCAATGATCAGGACTTGACATTCAGGTTCACCCATGGTCTCAACAAGACGTGAATACCGGTAGATGCCTGAACTTTTTACTCCGTTGGCAATCAATGCTGTTTCAACCTGCTCAATGCGGAACGGGGAAATTTCATGCGGGGCAATGATCATTTTCCATCCGGAAGTAAAATGTTTTTTCAGCGCCGGGAAAAGATGGTCTTCATCGGTTTTCCACGTGCTTCCCGCTACGATCACGTTTCCGTTCAATGCAATCGTTTCAGCAACAGGAATTGGTTTCGCTGTTGCTGCAATTTCTGCAACACGATCAAAGCGGGTATCGCCGGCAACCGAACTATTTTTCACACCGATGGTATGGATCAGCGCCAGCGAATTTTCATCCTGCGTGAAAATGTGTGTGTAATTTTTTAGCGCCGTCCGAAAAATTTCTCCGTGTCCTTTGAAAAACACCTGGTCGTTCCTGAAAATTGCTGCGATGAGATAATGCGGAATGTTCCGGCGGTGAATTTCTTCGAGATGGTTCAGCCAGAATTCGTACTTCACAAAAACTACCGCTGCAGGATTCACAATGTCGAGAAACCGTTTTGCATTCGCCCGGGTATCCAATGGAAGATAAGTGATGATATCGGCGCCCGCATATTTTTTTCTCACCTCGTATCCGGAAGGAGAGAAAAACGAAAGCAGGATTCTGTACCCCGGAAAATCTTTGCGGATACGTTCCATCAACGGTCGTCCCTGCTCGAATTCTCCCAATGACGCGCAGTGAAACCAGATGATAGGACTCGAATCTTTGCTGACCGCCTCGCGAAGATTTTCGAAAAGATTTTTTCTGCCGTGGACCCACAACCGCGCTTTGATAATGAAGAGTGAAGCAAACCGGATCAGGGCGCCATAACAGAAAATCCCCAGCGAATAAAACGCTTTCATCCGTTAGATATATTCGCGCTTGTTACGGCGATACAGTGGGATAACCCATCCTGCACGCGCACCCCAGGTGAGATCCGTACGCTGGCGGGTATCGGCCCGCATGAGATCAAAATCCCAGGAGCGACGGCTTTTCGTAAAACCCTGCATGGCTTCGAAGCCCACATAGAAATTCACAAATCGCGAATTACTCATGTACCAGTAGCCTACGAACTGCGACAAAGAAAGGCCGGAAGTCATGCGGTCATATCCTTTCAGGTAATCACCCGAAAGCTGCGGAGACCGTCCGCCATTATCGAGAATCCTGATCTTATGCTGCATAATGCCAATGCCAAACGTAACGAGGATGCCACTGTTTCTATTCGGAGAAATTTCTTTGATCGGGAACAGGTGTCCGTATTGCGCATGAAGCGTAAAACCGCGTTCAAAAATCCGGAGATCGGCTAATTTTCCCTCCTGGTCAATCACGTACCCGTCAGACGTCATGATGCTGTCCAGGATACCATTTTCTTTCACGTCCTCACCGAAAATGTAGTTCCATTCCACAGCGAAAAAATGATTCTTTTTCGACTTATACCCGGCGTATGCGCCTATGGTCGAATGATTGCCGAAACGCTCGTAGAGGTCACCGTCGGGCATGTGAAATCCATAGCTGGCTGCAACAAATCCGGTACTTAAGAGAGAATCGCGGACATTACGTTTTTGAGCAGAAAGCGAAAGAGTTGTAATCACCAGTATTGCCAGCGAAAACGCACCACGGAAACAACATTTGTTCAGCACGGGTTAAAGATAACTAAAAGACGCGTAATTGACCTAAAAACAGAGGCGAAACGGGCCAATTTAGCTATCTTCGCACGATTGTAATTGAACCAGAAATGACTACTGCGGTAAAGAAAATTCAGATGGTTGACCTGCTTGGTCAATATGGAAAAATCCAGAAGGAAATTGATGAAGCTGTTCTGAACGTTATTCGCTCATCGGCGTACATCAACGGACCTGAAGTGAAATCGTTCAAGGCGGAGCTCGAAGCGTATCTCGGCGTAAAACATGTGATTCCGTGCGCAAACGGAACGGATGCTTTGCAGATTGCCATGATGGCGCTTGGACTGAAACCCGGCGATGAAGTAATCACGGCCGATTTCACGTACGTGGCTACTGCGGAGGTAATCGCGCTGCTCGGGCTTACACCCGTGCTGGTTGACGTTTACCCCGGAACTTTCGACATCAACGTTGAGGCGTTTGAAAAAGCCATTACGCCGAAAACAAAAGCAATTGTTCCTGTTCACCTGTTTGGCCAATGTGCCGACATGGAGCGCATCATGGCTGTTGCCAAAAAGCACAACCTGTTTGTGATTGAAGATACAGCACAGGCTATCGGTGCGACGTATACGTACAGCGATGGGAAAACTACGAAAGCGGGAACCATCGGTGATATTGGGTGCACATCTTTTTTCCCTTCGAAAAATCTCGGGTGTTTCGGTGACGGCGGTGCGATGTATACCAACAACGACGAATACGCGACGAAGATGCAGGTCATTGCCAATCACGGGCAGAGTACATTGTACTACCACGACAGCATCGGCGTGAATTCACGTCTTGACAGTATTCAAGCGGCGATCCTGCGCATCAAACTTCGTCATCTCGATGAATATGCAGCTGCGCGAAACCGTGTCGCAGATTATTACGATAAAGCATTTGCCAATCATCCAAAACTGACAACACCTGCGCGTGCGAAAAAAACGGATCACGTGTTTCACCAGTATACCTTGCAATTGTCAGGAGCGAACCGCCAGGAGTTGAAAGATTTTCTTGCGGCGAAAGGAATTCCTTCCATGATTTATTACCCGGTTCCGCTCCACATGCAAAAAGCATATCTCGATCCGCGTTACAAAGCAGGGGATTTCCCGGTAACGGAACAGTTGTGCGCTTCGGTATTTTCACTGCCGATGCATACCGAACTCGATGAAGAAACGCTGAAGTTCATCACGGATTCGGTTAAAGAATTTCTAAATTAATTAATGTCTTATATGAACATTGCTGTTGTAGGTACCGGTTACGTCGGACTTGTTACCGGAACCTGTTTAGCTGAAACGGGGAATAACGTGATCTGCGTCGACATCGATGCCGCGAAAGTGGAAAAGATGCGAAGTGGAATCATTCCCATTTACGAACCGCATCTCGATGTGTTGTTCGAGCGGAATATCAAACAGGGACGTTTGAAGTTCACAACCAATCTTGAAGAGGCAGTTGCGAATGCCAAGCTGATTTTTCTTGCATTGCCAACTCCTCCGGGAGAAGACGGCTCAGCAGATTTGTCGTACGTGCTTGGTGTTGCTGAACAACTTGGCAAGATCATCAAAGAGTACAAAGTGATCATTGACAAGTCAACGGTTCCGGTTGGAACTGCAGACAAAGTTCACGCAGCGGTTGCTAAAAATGCGAAGGTAGAATTCGATATTGTTTCCAACCCGGAATTTTTGCGCGAAGGTTTTGCTGTTGATGATTTCCTGAAACCTGATCGTGTAGTGATCGGAACGAGCAGCGAACGCGCGAAAAAACTCATGGAGGAATTGTACAAGCCGTACGTTCGCCAGGGGAACCCGATTATTTTCATGGATGAAAAATCGGCGGAGCTCACGAAGTACGCAGCAAATGCATTTCTCGCGACGAAGATCACCTTCATGAACGAGATCGCAAACCTCTGCGAGAAAGTGGGTGCAGACGTGGACAAAGTGCGTATCGGCATTGGTTCTGATGACCGCATCGGAAAACGTTTTCTTTTTCCAGGAATCGGTTACGGCGGAAGCTGCTTCCCGAAAGACGTACAGGCACTTGCCCGTTCGGCGAAGGAAGTGAATTACGACATGAAGATCCTTGATGCCGTCATGGAGATCAACGAGAATCAGAAAACGATTATCGTTCCGAAGCTGATGAAATACTTCAACGACGATCTCAAGGATAAAAAGATCGCGATCTGGGGACTGGCGTTCAAGCCTGATACAGATGACATCCGCGAAGCTCCGGCACTTTACATCATCGAAGATCTGCTCGAAGCAGGTGCAAACATTTCTACGTACGATCCGGAGGGCATGAAGAATGTCCGGAAAGTTTTCGGCGATAAAATTCTCTACGGTATTGATGAATATTCCGTGCTCGAAGATGCAGACGCTTTGGTGATCTGCACCGAGTGGAGTTTGTTCCGCACACCGGATTTCGAACGGATGAAATCACTTTTGAAAAACAAAGTAATTTTCGACGGACGCAATCTCTACGGTCTTGACCAGATGGAAGAGCAAGGATTTTATTACTGCAGCATCGGGCGTGCGGTGGTTACCAACTAAGCCGATTGTATGAGCGAAAAGAAAAGAGTTCTCATTACCGGTGCCGCCGGCTTTCTCGGTTCTCATCTCTGCGATCGTTTTATCGCTGAAGGTTGCCACGTGATCGGGATGGATAATCTCATCACCGGTGATCTCAAAAACATCGAGCACCTGATGAAGCTCGAGAATTTCGAATTCTACCATCACGACGTTTCGAAATTTGTTTTTGTTCCGGGCGACCTGGATTACATCATGCATTTCGCATCGCCGGCGTCGCCGATCGATTACCTCAAAATTCCAATCCAGACTTTGAAAGTTTCTTCACTCGGTACGCACAATCTTTTGGGATTGGCACGCGTGAAGAAAGCCCGCATACTGGTTGCATCCACTTCCGAAGTGTACGGTGATCCAACGGTTCACCCGCAAACGGAAGATTACTGGGGCAACGTAAATCCCATTGGTCCGCGCGGCGTGTACGATGAAGCGAAACGTTTCATGGAAGCGATCACGATGGCGTATCACACGTATCACGGAGTAGAAACGCGGATCGTTCGTATATTCAATACCTACGGTCCACGCATGCGCCTGAACGACGGTCGCGTATTGCCGGCTTTCATTGGCCAGGCGTTGCGCGGCGAAGACCTCACCATTTTCGGTGACGGTTCACAAACGCGTTCGTTCTGTTACGTGGATGATCTCGTGGAAGGAATTTACCGTTTGCTGATGAGCGATTACGCGCACCCGGTAAACGTGGGTAACCCGCAGGAGATCACGATCGGAGATTTCGCTGAAGAAATCATCAAACTCACCGGCACAACACAAAAAGTGGTTTACCACGATTTACCGGTGGATGATCCGAAGCAACGCCAGCCAGACATTACACAGGCACGCAAACTTCTCGGGTGGGAACCAAAGATCGATCGTGCAGAAGGACTGAAGCGGACGTATGCGTATTTCAAAAGTCTTTCACACGATGAGCTTTACAAAAAAGATCATCGCCAGTTTGATAAAAAGTAATTCGAAACATGAGCGCTGAATATTTTGTTCACCCGAGTGCCATTGTTGATGAAGGCTGTGATATCGCTGCCGGAGTTAAGATCTGGCATTTTTCGCACATCATGCCCGGATGCAAAATCGGGGAGAACTGCAACATCGGACAGAACGTGGTGATTTCACCGGAAGTTGTTCTCGGGAGAAATGTAAAAATCCAGAACAATGTTTCGTTGTACACCGGTGTCACCTGCGACGATGATGTTTTTCTTGGACCATCCTGCGTGTTTACGAACGTAACGAATCCGCGAAGTGCTGTAAACCGTCGCGGACAATATTCGAAAACACATGTGGGCAAAGGTGCAAGCATCGGCGCGAATGCAACAATCGTCTGTGGTCACGATATTGGCGCGTTTGCATTCATCGGTGCGGGCGCTGTAGTCACGAAAACTGTTCCTGCGTATGCGTTGCTCGTGGGAAATCCGGCGAAGCAAATGGGATGGATGAGTGAATACGGTCATCGCCTGAAATTCGACGCGGACGGAAACGCAGAGTGCCCGGAATCAAAAGAAAAATACCGGCTTCAGAACGGAGCAGTAACAAAAGCATAAAGTGAGCTCAAAAATAAAATTTGCGGTAATCGGCCAGGGACATATCGGTAAGCGACATGCAGAAATGGTGCGTCGTAACCCCGGTAGTGAACTGGTTGCTGTGTGTGATGTTCTTCCGAAGGAGAAGACAGGGAACGAAAATATTTCTGAGAAATATTATTCTTCCGTGGAGGAAATGATGAGTGCGCACCCGGAAGTTGAAGTCGTGAATATCTGCACGCCCAATGGGTTGCATGCCGCACATTCTATTCTTGGACTGGAGCACGGCAAGCATGTGGTGATTGAGAAGCCGATGGCTTTGCATCGCCAGGATTGCGAACAGGTGGTGTATAAAGCGCTGCAGCATCAGAAACAGGTTTTCTGCGTGATGCAAAACCGGTATTCGCCTCCGTCTGTGTGGCTGAAGAAACTCGTGGATGAAAAAATCATTGGCGATGTGTACATGGTACAGTTGAACTGTTACTGGAACCGCGACGAACGTTATTACAAGAAAGGTAATTGGAAGGGCACGCAGGAACTTGACGGTGGAACACTGTTCACGCAATTTTCGCACTGGATTGATTTGCTGTATTGGTTGTTTGGTGACCTTACGGACATACAGGCGAAATTTGCAGATTTCAATCACGCATCACTTACCGAGTTCGAAGATTCAGGCTACATCAATTTCCGTTTTGTGAACGGAGGAATGGGTAGCATCAATTACTCGACCGCGGTGTGGGACAAAAATCTGGAGAGCAGTATTTCCGTGATCGGAAGTAAAGGCAGTGTGAAAGTAGGTGGACAATACATGGACAAAGTAGAGTATTGTCACGTGAAAGATTACGCGCTTCCTATTCTCGAAGAAACGGCTCCGGCAAACGATTATGGCGGATACAAAGGTTCAGCAAACAACCACGATCACATGATTCAAAATGTGATTGACACGCTTACAGGCAAAACATCTATAACCACGAACGCGCTGGAAGGCATGAAGGTGGTTGATATTATAGAACGCATTTACGCATTCCGCAAAGCGGATAGAAAAAGTTAATCTATGTCTATCTACAAAGAGATACTTAAGAAAAAAGCGCCGATTGCTGTTATCGGTTTAGGTTATGTTGGATTGCCAATTGCGCTCGCATTTGCACGCAAGTGTAAAGTCATTGGTTTTGATATCAATGCGAAAAGAGTCGCAATGATGCAAAAGGGCATTGACCCAAGCAACGAGCTTCCGAAAAGCGAATTCAAGGGCTGCGACATTTCGTTCACTGCAGAATTGAAAGATCTGCGCAAAGCGAAATTTTTCATCATCGCCGTTCCAACACCCATTGATGAACACAACCTTCCTGACCTGAAACCTTTGCTCGCGGCTTCTGCGACAGTAGGGAAGTGCCTGAAGAAAGGCGACTACGTTGTTTTCGAATCGACCGTTTACCCGGGATGCACCGAAGAAGACTGCATTCCTGTTCTCGAAAAAGAATCCGGGTTGAAATTCAAAAAAGATTTCAAAGTCGGGTATTCTCCGGAGCGGATTAATCCCGGAGACAAGGAACACACGATCACGAAAATTCTGAAAGTGGTTTCCGGTTGCGATGCAGAAAGTCTGGAAGAAATTGCGAAGACGTATGAAATCATCGTGGAGCCCGGAACGCATCGTGCAGCATCGATCAAAGTTGCGGAAGCAGCGAAGATCATTGAGAACACACAGCGCGACGTGAACATTGCTTTGATGAACGAGCTTTCCATCATCTTCAACAAGATGAACATCAATACGTACGACGTACTTGCTGCGGCCGGAACGAAATGGAACTTCCTGAAATTTTCACCGGGCCTGGTAGGCGGTCACTGCATTGGTGTTGATCCGTACTACCTCACGCACAAAGCCGAATCGCTCGGTTATCACGCACGCGTGATTAACTCCGGGCGTTATGTGAACGACTCGATGGGCTTTTACGTAGCGAAAACTACCGTGAAGAAAATCATCGCTGCCGGCAAAAACATTTCGAAAGCGCGCATACTTATTATGGGCGCAACGTTCAAAGAAAATGTGAGCGACATCCGCAATTCAAAAGTAGCCGACATTGTGAAGGAGTTGAAATCGTTTGGTGTTGATGTTCACGTAGCTGATCCGCATGCCGACAATGACGAGCTGAAACACGAATATGGTTTTGGGTTGAACAAAATCGGCAAAGGATACAACGGTGTGATCGTTGCGGTGAATCACAAAGAGTACATGGGACTTGATGAAAAATTCTTCGCGTCAATTCTCGTGGATAAAGGCGTGTTGGTGGACGTGAAAGGGATTTACAAGGGGAAGGTGAAGAAATTGCCTTACTGGAGTTTGTAATTATTCCGCAGCCATGGCAACTTTCGCACTGAATGACGGAGAGGAAATTGTGCTGGAGGATACAATGTGCCGGTGGATCCCGGGAAGTACACAGGCACACGCTTGTGCTTTTTACCTGACGACGGAACGTGTGGTAGTGGAGCAGGATGAAAATGCCATGATGGGTTTCCTCGTGAAGGCGCTTGTCCCGGCAACACAACAGCGAATTGTGTTGGATATTTCCCTGGATGACCTGAAGGAATTCCGGGAAGAAAAATTCGGACTGGGTAAAGTTATTTACATCGAAAGTACAGACGGCAGGCGCGGTAAAGTTTTGACAGACAAACGCGGGGAATTTTTAGCGCGTCTCGAATAAAGGATCAATGAGCGAATTTGTATTACAAGCCGGAGAAAAATTACTCATCAACGATCCGCATGCGAAGTGGATCATGGGTGAGATGAACGCTGTGCCTGGAAGAATCCGCCTGACCAACACCCGGTTCGTTTTCGAAAAACCGGAGCATGGATATTTCAGTTTCCTGAAATTCCTGTTCAAAGGATTGGGTGCGCAGATTGTGTTTGAAATTAAGCGCACGGATATTACTGCGGCGACCAAGGCAGAAGGAATGAAAAAGTCGCGACTGGTGATTGAAACGAAATACGAGCGCCCGAAAACATTTGACACCATGAAAATGGATACGATTATCGGGGAGCTCAATAAAACGATTGTAAAGTCTGAATAGAATGACAAACGTATTGGTTACAGGAGGTGCAGGGTTCATTGGTTCGCATGTGGTGCGCCGGCTGGTGAACACGTACCCGCAGTATCACATTTTCAACCTGGATGCGCTCACATACGCAGGCAATCTTGAAAACCTCCGCGATATTGAATCCAAACCGAACTACACGTTTGTCAAAGGTGATATTACGGACGGAAATTTTCTGCAGGAACTTTTTGAAAAACACAATTTCACGTACGTTGTTCACCTGGCTGCGGAGTCGCATGTCGATCGTTCGATCTCAAATCCGATTGAGTTTGTGATGACGAACGTGGTTGGAACGGTGAACCTGCTGAATGCCGCAAAGCACGCGTGGTCCGCAAGGACTCCTTCGGAGAAAGATAGTTTCGACGGAAAGCGATTTTACCACGTTTCAACCGATGAAGTGTATGGCGCTTTGGGTGAAACCGGAATGTTCACGGAAGACACCAAGTACGATCCGCATTCACCGTACTCCGCTTCGAAAGCAAGCTCTGATCATTTTGTGAGAGCGTACCACGATACATATGGATTGCCGATTGTGATTTCCAATTGTTCGAACAATTACGGTTCGCACCATTTTCCGGAGAAGTTGATTCCACTGGCGATTCACAACATCAAGAACAACAAACCGATTCCGGTTTACGGAAAAGGTGAGAACGTCCGCGACTGGCTGTGGGTGGAAGATCACGCACGTGCCATTGACGTGATCCTGCACAAAGGAAAGAATGGTGAAACGTATAACATCGGCGGGCACAACGAATGGAAGAACATCGACCTTATCCATTTGCTCTGTACCATCATGGATAAGAAACTCGGACGCACAGAAGGAGAATCGGCTAAGCTCATCACGTTTGTGAAAGATCGCGCCGGTCACGATTTGCGCTATGCCATTGATGCAACGAAACTGAAAAATGATTTAGGCTGGATGCCTTCGCTGCAGTTTGAAGAAGGGCTGGAGAAGACGGTGGATTGGTATTTAACGAACGAGACGTGGTTGAATCACGTAACGTCCGGAGAGTACAAGAAGTTTTACGAGGAGCAATACGTGAAGAGGTAGTGCCACGAAGGCACTAAGGCACAAAGCTTCACTAAGTTCTTTGTGGTTCTTGGAGACTTAGAGTCTTAGTGGCAAAAAAATAAGGATGTACGAAAAGACGTGGCATGTCACCTCGGCTCCGCTCGGTCTGACAAGTGAACACAAAGAAGATGTACGATAAAATCTGGCATAAGGAAAGTATTGAATCAAGACGTTTTCTTGTGACGGGCGGCGCTGGCTTTATCGGCTCGCATCTCGTAGAGTATTTGCTGAAGCATGGTGCGAAAGAAGTGCGCGTGCTCGATGATCTTTCCACCGGATTTATTTCGAACATGAATTCGTTCATGGAACACCCGGCGTTTACGTTCATCACCGGAAGTATTGTGAACCTCGAAACGTGCACAAAGGCATGCGAGGGAATTGATTACGTATTGCATCATGCTGCACTGGGTTCCGTGCCGCGTTCGATCGATAACCCGATTGCCACACATCTTGTGAATGCGGACGGTTTCCTGAACATGCTCGTGGCCGCACGCGACGCGAAAGTGAAACGTTTCATTTACGCGAGTTCATCTTCCGTGTACGGCGACAATACCGATTCGCCGAAGACAGAAGAGAACGTTGGTCGCTCACTTTCTCCTTACGCGGTAACGAAAAAACTCAACGAACAATACGCAGCGGTATTCGCAGACCTGTACGAAATGGATGTACTCGGTT
>DATHKF010000598.1:0-7122 GCA_035489505.1 Bacteroidia bacterium
CGGTATGCGTTTTCTGAATTTGCGCAACGGTCATAGCAGCAAGCACAGAATCTGTTTTCACGTAATCATAAATCTTCGCTTCGTTCATCACGAAATTGCCCACCTGCTGCACAGGGAGAACAATATGATATGGCTCGCCCACTGAAACAGGAATCACACCCAGCTTGTACATGGGATTGAGAAACACCAGTTCATCATACGGTGTTCCGAGAACTGCTTCGACCTGCGAGAAATTCAGCTGCTGTTTTACATTCACGGAGTCCACATCGTAAAACGTTGCACGCGGAGCAATTGCATAGAGATTGTGCTCCTGGTGATAGGTCATGATGTAACTCGCGGCAATGAATGCGGGAACATACGCCTGTGTTTCGCGCGGAAGAAACGGACGGATCTCCCAATACGTTTTCTTTCCGCCGCCAGCCTTGCGGATGGCTTTGTTGATATTGCCCGGGCCTGCGTTGTAGGCTGCAAGTACAATCTGCCAGTCGCCGTAAATGTTGTAGAGATACTGGAGAAACTGGCAGGCGGCAACTGTTGACTTATACGGGTCGCAACGCTCATCCACGTACGAAGTAATTTCGAGATCGTACATTTTTCCTGTGGCGTACATGAACTGCCAGAGTCCGCGTGCACCGGCAGAAGAAGTGGCGCTTGGATTCAATGCGGATTCAATCACCGCGAGGTGTTTCAACTCCAGCGGGAGATTGTAACGATCAAGTTGTTCTTCAAAAATAGGGTAGTACAACTGCGAAAGTCCGAGCATGCGCTCAACAAGCGTGCGGCGTTTGTATGCGTACAGATCGAGGTACGGCTGCACTTCTTCGGTATACGCCATGTCGAACGGCGATTGTGCGTCGAGCATATTCAGACGTTGCTGAACAACCTCTTTCGAAGGATGCGGAACAGAATCCGGTGCAAAACCAAAAACGTTGTTGCGCTGTTGCGGAACTTTCGGAATGCGGCTGATGTAACTGTTGTGCGCGAGGCTGTCGAGCATGCGTGCGATGGGATCATCGGCAAACAGAGTGTCCTTAGCGCCGGCAAACAAATTGCCCGAAATCAGCACAAAAATAATGATCAGTTTTTTCAACATCGGCATTTCCCTCCAAATGAGTCCCCGGACCCGGCTAAACTGTACACTTACTTATACGGTACAGTTGTGAAAAAAGTATGCGTATTTACAAAGATGGCCGGCAATATAATTAGTATCGCCTGTAAAACGGTCAATCTATCACCGTTCGATTGTTAAAAACGCGCAAAACGGCTGAAATCAGCCTAATTTCTGGACATGGTCCGCAAAAGCCATCATGCCGCTTTCGTCGAAATTCCGCGCCATCACCTGCACGCCGATCGGAAGCCCGTTTTTAGCTTTTCCTGCAGGAACAGAAATTGCCGGAATTCCGGTGAGATTTGCCTGTACCGTAAAAATATCTTCGAGGTACATTTTGATCGGATCGGCAGAATTTGCACCGAATTCGAAAGCTGTTCCCGGTGTCGACGGAAGTATAATGTAATCGTATGCGTTGAGAATTTCTTCCGTTTTATCGCGCAAGAGGCGACGCACTTTTTGTCCTTTGGAATAATACGCATCGTAATATCCGGCACTCAGTACAAAAGTGCCCAGCATGATACGCCGTTTTACTTCCGGACCAAATCCTTCGCTGCGCGATTTCTTGTACGTCGACTCGAGATCGTGTGCGTTTTTACTTCTGTACCCGTAACGGATTCCATCGTAACGTGCAAGGTTCGATGATGCTTCCGCCGTGGTAAGAATGTAATACGCCGGCACGAGATAATCGAGGTATGGAAAATCAACAGCTTCCACGGTGTGTCCTTCGCTGCGCAATTGCTCAATGATGGCATTCATGCGGTCGCGGATATCCGGATCGAGGCCGGGACTTTCGAGACAATCTCTCAGGTAAGCCACGCGTTTTTTCCCAGCGACAGCAAGTTCTTTGGAATATGCAGGAACTTCTTTCGTGGAAAGTGTGCCATCGAATTCATCGTTGCCGGCAATGACTTCGAGAATTAATGCAGCGTCTTCCACGGTGTGTGTTAACGGACCAACCTGGTCGAATGAAGATGCGTATGCAATAATTCCCCAGCGGGAAACACGTCCGTAAGTAGGTTTCATGCCAACTACGCCGCAGAAAGAAGCCGGTTGACGAATGGATCCGCCGGTGTCTGTTCCCAGCGCAGCGAGACATAAATGCGCAGCTACTGCCGCAGCAGAACCACCGGAAGAACCACCGGGAACGCGTTTGGTATCGAGCGGGTTGAGCACATTGCCCATGGATGAATTTTCATTGGAAGAACCCATTGCAAATTCGTCGCAATTGGTACGGCCAATGATGATTGCATCTTCGGCAAGAAGACGTTCAACCACGGTAGAACTGTATGGAGAAACAAACCCGCCGAGTATCTGCGATGAAGCAGAAACTTTGTGGTCTTTGTAGCAGATGTTGTCTTTGAGTGCGATGACCATTCCGGCCAAACGGCCAGCGGTTTTCGCTGCAATTTTCTGATCGACTTCAGCTGCTTTCGCGCGTGCAGATTCAGAAAATGTTTCGAGAAATGCGTTAAGGTTTTTCGTTTCTTCGATGCGCGACAAGTACGAGTCTACGAGCGATACACAGGTAATTGTACCGGCCCCGAGATCATTCTTTACTTCGGAAAACGAATTGTAGCGTTTCACTTGGTCAAATTATAAATGAAAAATGTTGAATGCTGAATAATTCAACATTCAACATTTTCAATTCAGGATATTGTTAGTCTTTCTTTTCAGGAGCGTTATTCGTCTCGGCGCCGTTGTTTTTGGATTCGTTCTTGAATTCGCGGATACCTTTTCCAAGGCCCTTCATGAATTCAGGAATTTTTCTTCCGCCAAACAGAAGCAGCACAACAACCAGGATAACAATCAGTTCCGTAGTCCCGAGGCCCATGAAACCGAGTATGATAAAAGGATTCATATTGAATGTGTTAAGAGAGGCAAAGATAAGGAGAAAATTAGACATTAGAGATTAGACGGGAGACGTTAGCCGGAGCGGTATAAGTGGGGGTTTCGATCGGGATTTCGGTTTTGTGTTGGTGTAAGGTGTTATTAAACACCAATGTGCCTTTTAATAATACGTGTATTCGGCTTCTGTGACAACGAATTGGTTTGCAGTAACTCTGCGATGTTCCTTGAAAATAAGCCCCTTTTCGTTGTAATCGAACCAGGTGGTGGACCATTTGGTTGCACATGTCGACAGGTGGCCGTCTTTGTACGTATTCGTATAGCGAAGCGGGTTGTAACCTGAACAATGGCCATCTTCAAAGTGGCGGACGAGCATCATGGTCAGGTTTCCGAGGCTATCGTAACGGTATTCCGTGAAACCATTCAGAGAAGAACGACGCATGAGTTGTCCGTTCTTGTCGTAGCAGTCCTGCGAAGGTGGTGCGCCATACGTTGATTCGCCGTACCAGGTGCTGACCCAGTTGCATTTGGAAAGCGTATCCCAAAACGACGATTCGGTGCGGGTAATTTTCCGGTCGTGGAGTTCGTGTTGAATGATGAAATGTCCGGTGGAATCGAGTGAGTATTCGTAGAGGTATTTTAGATTTCCCTCTTTTTTGGTCCAGTTGATGCGCATGCTCATGCGTCCGAGTGAATCATAAAAATAATACGCGCTGTTTTTAAGTTTCCTCTTCTCATAATTGAACACGCGCTCTTTCCGGCCATTGCTGTCGAACTGAATTTCCTGGAAAAAATTCTTTTTGGAAATGACCTTACCGGCAGAATCTGTTGTGGTGGTATAAAACTTTACCGACTTTACCCCGGGAAAATCCTGGCTGGTGATCGATGTTTCCTGCGCGGGCAGATGAAACGACAGAAGAACAAGGAAAAGTAGTGTGATGTATTTCATGTTCGCTTCAAGATACTGAAACTTTTACCACTGCGACACGGGGCATAACTTCAGTGCTACTTATGTCGGCACGGTCCCAAGGACTCCTTCGGAGCGGTGGAAAATAAACCCTTCGGGTTTGTACTGACAGAAGCGAAGCGACTGTTTTCTATTCGCTGCGCCGAAAGAAATGCAGCCAGCAGTATTGTTCTTACGCCGTGCCTCCGTGGTTATTTTTTCATGCATTAAGAGCAAGTCGCGATTTGCCACTGCTTGTGCTCTAAAAACTATGCGTAATAATGCGCCTGCACATTTTCCCAGTTCACTACATTCCACCAGTTGTTGATGTAGTCGGCACGTACGTTCTGGTATTTGAGATAGTATGCGTGCTCCCAGACGTCCAACCCGAGAATGGGACGTCCCTGCATATCTGCAGTGTCCATCAACGGATTGTCCTGGTTGGGTGTAGAGGTGATGGCGAGCTGTCCGTCTACCGAAACCAGCCAGGCCCAGCCTGAGCCGAAACGTTCTTTGGCTGTTTTCACAAACTGTTCTTTGAATTTATCGAATGAACCGAAGGTGGAATTGATGGTCTCTGCGAATTTTCCGGTAGGGAGATTTGGTGTTCCCGCAAGTGCAGCAGGTTGCATGACTTCCCAGAAGAACGAATGGTTCCAGTGACCTCCGCCGTTATTCCGGATGACCGGATCCAGTTTGCCCGCGCCCTTCAGCATATTTTCGAGATCCATCCAACTTTGTGACTTATTAAAAAGGATTTTTTCCGGTCCGTCAACATTGGGAGATGCACCCGGCAGCACAAGATCTGGGATTTGTTCGGTTGGATTTTTTTCGCGGGAAGCTTTTAACGCTTTATTGAGGTTGTCAACATACGCCTGGTGATGTTTGTCGTGATGGACCTGCATCGTTTTCATGTCGATCCACGGCTCCAGGGCATCGTATGCGTATGGAAGTGCGGGAACCGTATAGTCTGCGTTGCTTTCAGCGAAAATAATTTTCCCCTTATTTTCAGTTGCATTCAGGACTGATTTTCCGAGGAGACCGATGCCGACTCCGGCTAAAAGGCTTTTCTGTAAAAATTCTCTTCTTGATGCCATGATTCGATTTGTTGATTTTCGATTGCCGATTTTTCGATAGGCCACGTTCATGGAAAATCGAAAATAATTATCTGTTTGTGTTACTCAAACGTAACCAGTACCTGGTTCTTCTCCACTGCACTTCCTTTTTTCGCGAGAATCTTTTTCACGGTCACATCCGCTGGTGATTTCAGGATGTTCTCCATTTTCATTGCTTCCAGTACAATGATTGGTTCTCCTTTGGCAATGGCCTGTCCTTCCGATACACGGATATCAAGAACCAGGCCAGGCATCGGCGCTTTCATTTCGTTCACTTTCGCGCCCAAAATCTTGTCCATACCGAGTGATTTCAGCAACTCGTCGTAACGATCGCTCAATGCTATTTCGTAATCGCGGCCGTTTACTTTCACGAGCATCGTTTTCGCTTCGAGGTCTGCATCAAGAATTTCGAGCTCGTATGATTTGTTATCGCGAATGACATGAAAACGATTGCTGCCCGAATCCAGAAGATCACACGAAAAATTTTCTCCGTTGATTGTGCCGGTTGAATTGCCCGCATTATTCAGTTCGATCCGATATTCTGAATCGCCGTTTACTTTAGCCGTGTACTGTTTGTTTTTCATAGTTAAGTCCTGTAAAAATACGTCTTCGCCGCGATTATTATCCGATTCCGAACCGTATTTCGTTTAAGTGGTTCGCTATTCGGATGAGTGGAGCACCAAAAGAAGAGATTTTCCTCATATTTGATCAGACCTTATCTATGAAAATGCATCGCTTTTTAATTCCATTTCTTGCAGTGATTGTTATTGCTGCCTGCAAGACCCAGAAGTCGCCAACTTCAAACATTTCGCAATCGGAAACGTCAATGTTTGGAGGTATAAGTCCGTACGCGCGGCCGGATTATCACGCTACTGCCAAACGTCTTATCGATCTTACGCATACCGCGCTTGAAGTAAAACCGGATTGGAAAAAACGGTACCTCTATGGTAAAGCAACCATCAGCGCAAAACCATACTTCTATCCTACGGCGGTTGCAGAACTGGACGCGCGCGGACTGGACATCACACGGATCCGTTTGGTTGACCCGATGCGAAAAGATTCGATCACGCCGGAATACAAATATGAAAACGACGTCATTGCGATTCAACTGGGACGAACATTTGCGCGGACTGAATTTTTCACGCTCGTAATTGACTACGTTGCGCGTCCGAACGAATTAAAAAAAGGCGGAAGTGCTGCAATTTCCGATGACCGCGGATTGTATTTTATTGACCCGGATGATACTGATCCAAACATTCCACGCCAGTTCTGGACACAAGGAGAAACACAGGCGAGCAGTGCATGGTTCCCAACGATTGATCGCCCGAACGAAAGAATGACTACTGAAATTACGATGACCGTGGAGCCGAATCTTGTAACGCTCTCGAACGGCGTATTGGTTTCATCCACAAAAAATGCGGACGGGCAAAAAATCGATCATTGGAAAATGGACCTTCCGCATGCACCTTACCTGGTGATGATGGCTGCCGGTGATTTCAAAGTGGTGAAAGACACGTGGAGAGGAAAAGAAGTGAGTTATTATGTAGAGCCCGAGTTCGAAAAATATGCGCGGAATGTTTTCGGAAAAACACCGAAGATGCTGGAGTTCTTTTCGACCGTTTTAGGGGTGGAATATCCGTGGGCGAAATATTCACAGATCTGTGCACGGGAATATGTTTCCGGTGCGATGGAAAATACAACGGCCACTTTGCACAGCGATTTTCTGCAGATGGATTCGCGCGAACTGATCGACGGCTCGTACGAAGATTATATTTCGCACGAATTGTTTCACCAGTGGTTCGGCGATTACGTAACGTCTGAATCGTGGTCAAACCTTCCGCTCAACGAATCATTCGCGACGTATGGTGAATACCTGTGGATAGAACACGAGTACGGAAAAGAAGAAGCCGACCTCCATCATTACCAATCGTTGATGGGCTACTTGTTTGAAGCAGGTGTTCCCCACGACAACCCGGACTACCCCGGCAAACAGGAACCATTGATCCGGTACAACTACGAATCGCAGGAAGACATGTTCGATTCGCATTCGTACAACAAAGGCGGACAGGTACTGCACATGTTGCGGGGGTACGTGGGTGATGAAG
>DATHKF010000599.1:0-5128 GCA_035489505.1 Bacteroidia bacterium
CCTGGTTGATTGGAGTTGGCGGAACCACGTGACTCATCCCGATCATCCAGTAGCCCGTGAATGGATCATGCGCCACTCCCGATGCAAACCAGTTTCCGTCGCCACTTACACTGCTTAAAATATTCTGAGTTGAAACCGGAGCCCAGTTCGTTGTCCATTCGGTAAGCGTAAGGTTACTGTTGAACCCGAATGTGGAACCGGTGAACATCGAAAAATTTCCGTTGTGCATGATCGCTCCGCCAATGTTGTTATGCGCATTGGTCGTTGTGGTTGTCGATGAAATGAAATTCAGGTTCGCGTCGTACTTGTACACGTGATGTTGCCCGGGCGGATCAAAATGCAGGACGTAAATGTATATGCTGTCGGTCGTGAGTATCATATCATTCGTTGGATCTCCCGGGCCCAGCGTAACGGTAACGATATTCCCGATGCGATTTCCGTTGATATCTGTTTTGAACAGGAACAAAGCCTGGTCGCCCTGCGTGGAGAACGACACATAAATTTCATTGTTCAGGATGATGTGTTTGTGATCCGTCATGTCCGTGATGCTGTCGAAATCGGTATCGAACGTGAGTTGAACAGGGGCACTTTGCGAGTGAATATTCGAGTAATCGACTTTGCGCAGAAAAATATGCGGCCGTGTTCCCGGATTGAATGTGGTTGTGACACAAAGACTATCGCCCTGGTCGGAAACTACGCCCCAGATCTGTGCGTTGGTAAACTGCGCCGAATCCATCAGTGTAAGGATCTGCGCTTGCGCGGTTACAGCGAAAGCAAGGGTGAATGCGAGTAAATATGTTTTCATGGGTAATGTTTTACGAAATGTACATCAGGAAAAACAACCGTCTAAAACAAAACCCGTGCATTCTTACACGTCCAAACGGAAAAAGTACGCGGCAATGTCTATTTTTACGCCAATGAAAAAAGTCATTTACACCGCGTGTGCCGTTGTTTTTTTTACCGCATGCAGCCTTCTTGGAGTCCATTTCAAATTGCACAACCCTGATCGTGCCGGAAAATATCCGGAGAAAACGGAAACGCGAACATTGCTCGGAAACCAGGAGTCGAAGTACCGGACGTGCTTTGATGTTGTCGCTTATGGACTTTACGTGAAGTTCAGTAAGGATATAGAAAAGGATAAATCCATTTCGGGAACAGTACACATGAGAGCGCTTGCACTGACGGGACTGGATACAATTCAACTCGATGCTCATAAGCAACTTGATATACAAAGTGTGACGGCTCATTCGTACGCCAAAGGATCACCCGGACCTGCCAGCATCACCGGAGCAAATTATTACAGGAAAGAGCATGCGCTCTTCGTGGTATTTCCGAAACACGTTTCTGCCGGTGAATGGATGGAAGTTGACATCGTGTATTCCGGTATTCCAGGTACGGCAAAACGTGCACCGTGGCGCGGTGGATTTGTAGAAAAGGAAGACAATCTCGACAATCCATGGTGGGGTGTTGCCTGCCAGTCGGAAGGTGCGAGTACGTGGTGGCCATGCAAAGATGTGGTCAATGATGAACCTGAAAGTGTCTATATAGAGCTCACCGTACCGGAAGGATTGGTTGCAGTATCCAACGGAAATTCAAAAGGGTCAACTGCGACCGGCGAAGGTGTGCGGTTCAGCTGGGAGGTATCCTATCCAATCAATCTCTACAACATCACATTCTACATCGGCAAGTACAAATTGCTCCACGACACCTACAAAAGCAAAGTGACTGGTGATACGCTTGCGTTGAATCACTACGTCCTCGAACAGGATTACGAAAAAGCCAAAGCACATTTTCAGCAATTGAAAGGTCAGCTTGCGGTGTACGAAGAATTGTTCGGGCCGTATCCTTTTTACCGCGACGGATTCAAACTCGTGCAGTCGCCGTATGCAGGTATGGAACATCAAACCGCAATTGCTTACGGAAACAAATTCAAAAACAATTATCTCGGGTTTGATTACATCATCCTGCATGAAACGGCACACGAATGGTGGGGCAATTCACTCACCGCGTATGATCTCGCTGACGGCTGGCTTCACGAGGGATTTGCGACTTATTCCGAAGCCTTGTATGTTGAAAAAACAAAAGGCTACGGCGAGTACGTGAATTACATGCGCAACTACCGGTGGACGATCATCAACCGTCGTCCTGTTGTTGGCCCTTACGGCATGCGGTATTTCAATTACAAAGACGGGGACATTTACACGAAAGGTGCGTGGATACTTCATACACTTCGCGAAACAATTCACGACGACAAAGTGTTTTTCGATATCATCAAAACGTATGCAACACGGTTCGCGTACAAAAATGTAAAGTCGCAGGATTTCATTGACGTGGTGAATGAAAAAACGAAATCAAACTATGCCTGGTTTTTCCTGCAATATCTCGACAATCGTTTTGTGCCGGAAATGGAATACTACCAGGACGACAACATATTCTATTACCGGTGGAATCCGAAATACACGACTTACGAATTTCCTTTGCCGGTAGCAGTTTCCGGTATCAGCTTAACGGGTAATGATACTCTTGTGCCCCGCATGTTCATTGATACGATCAGTTGCGATAGATCCAGGGAGGTAATATTCAAGAGTAATATTCTCGTGAAGTTTACAGAGAATCAGCGACTGAAACGATTGATGAAAAAAGAAACGGTTGCAAGGTCTGACTTCTGATCAGAATGTGCGCAGCCACGCCAACGCTTCAGTTTCCTCTCCGAAAACTTTGTAGGGAATTGCGGGCTTGTGAAACTTTCCGTAGAACTCGGCCATGAGCTTTATGCCCAGGGTAGGAGCAAAATAAGCTACGGCAAGAAAGGGTTGTTGCGGTTCAATGGCCCGTGCGTATTCACGCGCTTCTTTCGAGATCCAGAATGAGCCGAGATTGGTAAACAGGAAAGGCATCTTTTTTCCACCGGTAATCTGCACGTAAGCGGTGTGCATTTCCTGTTTCATTGGGAGGGAGATTTCTGCGCCGTCGCCGTAAACGACCCACACGATGTGGTCGCGGATAAATATCTCAACGAAGTCAGCGACAACCAATTTGGGGCTGTCACCAGATTTCTCCAGTGTCACAAAAGTGGAAGTAAGGTGTTTGCGTATGTGAAAATGAGGAAATAATTCTGATTCTCAAAATCCCTGATTAGCTGATAGATTTTCGGCTTGTCACCCCGGCTGAGCTTGTCATGAGCTTGCCGAATGGCTCGGTCTGACAAGTATTTTCAATACATAAGTTTTCTAAATACAACGATTCTACACCTGTCTTAACACGACTCCGGATAGAGTTCACTTGTCAGACCGAGCCCTTCGGCTTCCCTCTGGACAAACTCGCCGAGAGAAGACGGGAGTCTAATCATATATACCCGCTGGCCTTGTACGTAATGCACCCCATCCATTCGTGGAAGAGAATGTTCCAGTTGGCAAGCACTTCCGAATCCGGCAGAAGGAAATAATCAAAACTTGCGCGCGCTGCGCCACCGTGCATGTCTACACTGTACGGATCGCATTGCAAACCTGCTTTTGCGAAGCAGCCCAAAGCCCGCCGCATGTGATACCCCGAAGTAACCAGGAGGAATTTTCCGTTCGGGTACCTGGCTTTGAGAATCTTCGCTGTGTTTACGGCGTTCTCGTAGGTATTCTTCGATTCATTTTCAATAATGATCATCGAATCCGGAATGCCGATCCTGCGCAGATATGTTTGCGTTCGCGAACCTTCTTTGTGTTCAGAAAATGTAATGCTTCCGCTTCCGCCGGAAATAACGAGCACAGGTGCAATACCGTTTTTTACGAGTTGAAGTCCCTGGTTGAACCGGTCGGCGCTTCCCGTAAAATTGATCCGGTCAAATTCTTCGTTGTACGTGCTGAATCCACCCAGAACAATAATAGCATCGTATGATTTTTCCGTAGGCTGCCCAACCGGTGCAATTTCCCAGGCCATCATCACCTGGTTGAGTACAAAGCGGTTTGAAAAAACAAGCAGAATAAGAACGCCGGCGATGAAACATTTTTTCTTCCGCACCACGTTCTTCGTTTTCCACGAAATCAGCAACAGGACAATCGCCCAGGTGAATGGCATGACGAGAAACGAGAGGATTTTGGAGAGGAAGAAAAACATCGTGTAAATGTACGAATTACGGTTTGTCATCCCTCGGTGCGGAACGCGTAGGCAGTGAGTCCGTTTGATTTTTATCACCACATACGAGTCACATAGGAAACAGAGGCATAGCTTAAATCAAAGCTCACATAGCATTGCCTGCGGCAATGTTCGTTGCTGATGTGAACTCATGTCACCCTACGAAAACTGTGTACCTATGTCCCTTATGTGCTTAATTATTATTTTGAAACTGACCCATTACCAACGCGTACGGGAGGATGACCGGCGAATGTGTAATTTTAGAAATGCGCTTTCGCTACGTCCGTATTTTCTTTTCCGATTTTGTGCTGTTGCCGGTATTTGCCTTCTGCCTGCTCAATGCCGATCTGGTGACCTACGGAATCTGCATGGGCAAAGGACAAATGGACATTGTTCTCGGTGCACGTGATTTCCAGGAAGTGTACGCCGATGACAGTGTTGATGTACACGTGAAGGAACGTCTCCGCTTCATTGAAGAGGTTCGCGAATTTGCATTTGATTCGATCGGACTCACGCGGAACGATAATTACACCACCTATTACGATCAGAAAGGGCAACGGCTCTTGTATGTTGTCACCGCTTCAAAACCTTTCGAACTGAAAGCGCATCTCTGGAGTTTTCCGATTTTGGGTGATGTTCCGTACAAAGGATTTTTCAATGAAGAAAAGGCGAACGCAGAAAGTGAGCGGCTGAAAGCGGAAGGATGGGATGTGGATATTGGCGGCGCTTCGGGTTGGTCAACGCTGGGATGGTTCAAGGATCCGGTGCTTTCCGGAATGCTTAGAATGAGCGAAGGCGAATTGGCAGAACTCATCATTCATGAATTGACGCACGGAACAATTTTCGTGAAAGACAATGTAGACTACAATGAAAACCTTGCGCAGTTCGTAGGTGTTGAAGGTGCGAAATGGTTTCTGGCCTCGCGGTACGGTAAAGATTCCGATGAACTTTCTGCATACGTGAACGGCAATCGCGATGGCGACACCCGTACAGCTTTTATGCT
>DATHKF010000600.1:0-4790 GCA_035489505.1 Bacteroidia bacterium
CCGGTTCAGCAATCACGCTTCCATTGGCTGATTATGTAGTTACGGATCACGATCCTGTGGGCGGACAGCTTACCGTTCCTGACGGTGCATGGCAATGGTTTGTGAATGACTACGGCGAAAAAAACAGTTTCCGTATGGCAGCTTACCACCGTATGGATGTGGGCATCCAGTTTCACAAGAAGATGAAGCGCTGGGAACGCACCTTCGAGTTGAGTTTCTACAACCTGTATAACCGGAAAAATCCGTTTTTCTATTATATCGGTTACGACAGCATTTCGAACCAGAGAAAACTCAGGCAGGTTTCGTTATTCCCGATCATTCCTTCTGTTTCATGGAATATTAAATTCTAAGCGCAATGAAAAAAATATTCATCATACTTCCCCTGTTTTTAGTTGCCCTGGTTTCCTGCGAACAGGATGCAAACGTTGATATTCCGGAAACGGATCCGCAACTGGCCATCACCTGTTTCATCACGCCGCAGGATTCTTTTATCCGCGCTTCGGTGACGAGAAGTAACCCGGTGTTTGGTAGTTCAACCAACGTTACGGGTGATCCTGTAACCAATGCGACGGTGATACTCTATGGGAACAGTTCCTCAGTTACATTGATCTACAATTCGTCCAGCCAGTTGTATGAAATTCCGGTTTCGGTTTTTCCGATTGTTGGAGGTAGCGAATATCGCCTCGTAATTACAGAACCAGGAGGGTTGCACGCGGAGGCGCACACGACTGTTCCTTCTACGCCACCTGCGTCATTTCAGTGCACGGCCCAGGATACGTTTTTCTCCAATGATCCTATTTACCAGGAAGGAGAAGTACGGTTCGATTATTCGTTCAGCGACCCCGCCGGCCAGGCTGATTTTTACCGCTTCATCACATACAATGTGTTGTTGTATCCCTGGAGCGGCGATACGGTAGTGCAACGGGGAGGCTGGAGCCATTTTACCGATGCCAACGCCGATGGTACGGTGATATCGAATCATCATACTACAGGGTTCTACACCAGTGGTGATAGCCTGATCGGTTACGAGGTCTGGATGATGCACGCCAATTATGATTATTATACGTTTCACCAGTCGCTCTACAATTACAGCGATGGCGACCCGTTCTCAGAACCCACCATGATTTACTCGAACATTACGGATGGGCTGGGAATATTTGCGGCAGCGAACAGTGTGCATATGAGAATCCCGAGATAAGCGTTCTTGTTTTTACACGGTGACACAGCGAATCGCTTCGCTCCCGATGCTTCGGATTGAAATAAAAAATTGTACAGGGAAAACACGGAATGTGCGGATGCACGCAGAATCCTGAATTATACTTTCCGTGAAATTCTGTGCATTCCGTGTACCATTAAATCTCCAATCGCGAAGCAATTCTTTGAACTCTTTGCGCTTTCTTCGGGTCTTTGTGACTTTGTGGCAAAAACACCACACACCATCGCGAAGCGACCTAACATCATGTCCCCCGTATCGTTACTTTTGTCAGTATGGCCGGCAATTCATTCGGAAAACTTTTCAGGTTAACAACGTTTGGAGAATCACACGGGCCCGCCATTGGCGGTGTAGTGGACGGTTGTCCTTCTGGAATTGCCTTTGACTTTGAGTTCATCCGCACCGAAATGCGCCGCAGAAAACCCGGCCAGTCGAAAATTGTGACCCAGCGGAAAGAGCACGACGAAGTGGAGTTTCTTTCCGGCATTTTCGAAGGGAAAACCACCGGTGCACCCATTGGTTTTCTCATCCGCAACACTGATGCACGTTCATCCGATTACGACGCGCTGAAGGAAGTGTACCGTCCTTCGCATGCCGATTATACCTACGATGCAAAATTCGGCTTCCGCGATTACCGCGGAGGTGGACGATCATCGGCCCGCGAAACTGCATGTCGCGTAGTTGGCGGCGCGATCGCGAAAATGATCCTCGCGCATCACAAGATCAAAGTTCAGGCCTGGGTTTCGCAGGTGGGCCACCTCACGATTGATAAAGATTACAGCAAGCTCGATCTTTCGCGAAGCGAATCGAACATGATCCGGTGTCCTGATGCGGTTGTTGCCCAGCAGATGATTGCCCTGATCGAAAGTGTGCGCAAGGAAGGCGACACCGTTGGCGGCGTGGTCAGCGCGCTGATTGAAGGTGTACAGCCCGGACTAGGCGAACCGGTTTTCGATCGTCTTCACGCGGACCTGGGCAAAGCCATGCTCAGCATCAACGCGGTGAAAGGGTTCGACTACGGAAGCGGTTTTGATGCGCCGGGTATGCGCGGCTCACAACACAACGATGCATTTGTTCCCGCAGGCAATGCAAATAAAATTGCAACGCTCACCAACAATTCGGGTGGGATCCAGGGCGGAATTTCCAATGGAGAAGATATTTATTTCCGCGTGGCGTTCAAACCCGTTGCTACCATTATTCGGAAACAAACTACGGTCAACCGCAAAGGCCAGGCTGTGGAAATGATGGGTAAAGGCCGTCACGATCCCTGCGTGGTGCCGCGTGCTGTTTCTGTGGTGGAGGCCATGGCGGCGCTGGTTATTCTCGATCACCTGCTTCGGGCCAAAGCCTTACGTACCGATACGGATTCATAATTGGTGTTAAGGTTGATAATTTGACATTTCCGGTGTTTAACGGCTGGACTCTCCTCACTATATTTGAGTACTAATTTTATCCTATGGCAGATTCAACACCCCGCAAGAAGAAAAGTCTTCTTGGTCGCATCCTGAAATGGTCAGGAATTACTTTGCTGTTGCTCATCATCACAGCAATCGCTCTCCCGTTTTTGTTCAAAGACAAGATCATTGAGCTTGCCAAACAGGAAATCAATAACAACGTAAATGCAACCGTTACGTTCGGCGAATTTGATCTTTCGCTGCTGAGCAGTTTCCCGGATTTCCGGTTCTCGATCAAAGACCTGAGAATTGTGGGCAAGGATAAATTTGCCGGTGATACGCTGGCAAGTATTCCTGCACTGTCTCTGGACATGGACCTGATGAGCGTGATCAGCGGAAGCGAATACACGATCAATTCCATTGACATTGAGAAGGCGCGCATCCTCGCGAAAGTACTTCCCGACGGAACGGCGAACTGGGATATTGCCAAACCATCAACCGATACAGCAGCTGCACCGGCCGGTGAACCAACGAAATTCAAAATGTCGTTGAAGAGTCTCGAAATCGAACACGCGTATGTTGTTTATGACGATGCATCCATTGGTGTGAAAACTGTACTCGATGATTTCACACATACGTTGAGCGGAGATTTCACGCAGGATGTTTTCGATATGGAAACGATGACCACGATCGAAAAGTTTACCTGTGAATACGAAGGAATGTCTTATCTCTCCAATGTGAAAACATCGTTGAAGGCAGATCTCGCGATGGACATGGTGAATATGAAATTCACGTTCAAAGAAAATGAGATCAGTCTGAACGAACTTGCTTTCGGACTCGACGGTTTCTTTGCAATGCCAGGAGACGATTATGACATGGATTTGAAATTCAAAGCCAAGCAATCGGAATTCAAGAGCTTCCTTTCATTGATCCCGGGAGCGTACACTGCCGATTTTGCCAATGTAAAAACATCGGGCACAGTTGCATTCGACGGTTACGCCAAAGGTTTGTACAGCGAAGCGAAAAAGAAATCTCCGGGCTTTGGTTTGAATTTCCAGGTGAAAGACGGATCGTTCCAATATCCGTCTGTTCCAAAACCAGTAAGCGCAATTAACATCGATTGCAAGATCGACGACGCTTCGGGTGTTCCGGATGAAATGAAAATCGACGTGAATAAATTTCACATGGATTTTGGCGGCACACCGGTTGACGCAGCGTTGCACGTGGCTACACCGGAATCAGATGCAAGCATCGACGGTTGGGTAAAAGGAAAAATTGATCTGGCGGCGATGAGAGAGTTCATGCCGGTGGAGAAAGAAGACCAGCTGAGCGGAATTGTAGACGCGGATATCAAGATGAAAGGCCGCATGTCGCAGATCGAACAGGAAAAATACGACGAGTTCCAATGTTCCGGAAAGCTCGACGTAGTCAACCTGATCTACAAAGCGAAAGCAGACCCGTATGCGACAAATATTTCCGCGATGAACCTGTTGTTCTCTCCGCAGTTTGTGCAGCTCAATAAGTTTGACGCGATGCTTGGTAAAAATGATGTTCATGCAGATGGACGGATCGATAACCTGATGACTTACCTGTTCAAAGACAGTTTGCTCACTGGAAAATTCAATTTCCGTTCTTCGATGATGGACCTGAATGAATTTGCAGGTGAAGAAGAAGCATCAGCAACTCCTGCAGCAGCCGATACAGCAGCGATGGAAATTATTGAAGTACCAGCCAACATCGATTTCGTGCTGGTGAGTTCAATCACGAAACTGATCTACGACGATATCACGATGGATGCAGTGGCTGGAACAATAACCATCCGCAACAGCGCCGTGGATTTGTCCAATCTCAAAATGAACCTCATGGGTGGAAGCATGACTGTGAACGGTTCGTACAACACGCAAAACGTGATGGTACCGAAAGTCAATTTCGACATGGACATTCAGAATTTTGATATCCAGCAAACGTTTAAAACGTTCAATACGGTTCAGCAAATGGTTCCGGTTGGACAATACACGACCGGAAAATTCTCAACCACGTTGAAGTATACGAGCGATTTAGGTTCCGACATGATGCCAATCATCGAAACGGTAAACGGAAGCGGAACATTGAGCACTGCGTCTGTGATTGTATCCGGTTTTCCGGCATTGAAGAAACTGGACGAGGCGCTTAAGATCAACAAA
>DATHKF010000601.1:0-4793 GCA_035489505.1 Bacteroidia bacterium
GTTCAGCGTACAGCGGCGCACCTACAGGTAATCGTGCGGTAAAAGGTATTTACGCGCAATCTGTTGCCGGTGGCAATGGCGGAAGCAGCATCAACGTCGATTTCAACAGCGTGTATCTCGACAATTCCGCATCACCGAATTTGTCCGGAACCTGTTTTGAAAGTGGCACGATTGCCGGTCCGATGATCAATGTCCGTAACAACGTGTTTGCCAATTTCACAGCAGCACAGGCCGGGACTGCATCGCATTACGCCATGGCCACAGCGAATGCAACGGCCATTGGTAACACCGGCTCCATTTCCGACTACAATGATTTATACATCAACGATCCGGCCAACGGATTTACAGGTATCGGACAAGCCACTACGTATCCATCGCTTGCAAACTGGCAGATCGGCATGACGCAGGATGCGAACAGTGTTGCTGCTGATCCGGGATTCTTTACAGCTACTGACCTGCACGTGACTGCTGTTGGACTGAACAATACCGGAAACATCACGGGTATTACGTGGATCACAACAGACATTGATAACGAAACACGTTTGGCAACTCCTGACATCGGCGCTGATGAATTCACTCCTGCATTGCTTGATGCCGGAATCACAGCGATCGTTGCGCCAATGGGAGCGGGTTGTCATACTTCAACAGAACAAGTCACTGTAACGCTGCGTAACTACGCGGGTGTTGCTCTCGATTTCACTGTTGATCCGGTGACTGTAACCGTAAATGTAACGGGCGCGTTAACGCAGACGTTGAACTTCACGATCAATAATAATTCATTGAACGGAAACGTTCCGCTTATTCCCGGAGGTTCCATGAGCGTTCCTGCAGGAACCATCAACATGAGCGCAATCGGAACTTACACATTTGATGCGTACTCCACATTGAGCGGCGATGGAAATGCCCTGAACGATACCATGACTGCAGTAAGCTTAAATTACACGCCGGGAACAGTCACCGTATCGACTGATTCGGTATGTGCGGGTTCATCCGTTACAGTGATGCTCAACGGTTCCTCAAACGGCGGAACGATCCAATGGCAAAGCAGTACAGATGGAGGTTCATCGTGGAACAACGAAACCGGAACAGGTTTCGACAGCACCGTGTATGCCGTTATTCCGGCTGCAAATACGTTGTACCAGGCAGTGTTCTGCGGTCTTCTTGTTTCGAACAACGTATCTGTTACCTGGTTGCCATTTACGGCTCCCGTAGCAATGAACGATACGGTTTGCGGACCGGGAGCAGTAATTCTGTCTGCAACCGCTGCAGGTGTTATTAACTGGTACGCCGATTCCACCGGCGGCGCAGCGCTCACCACCGGAACATCGTATTCCACGAACGTTTCAATGACCGATACATTTTACGTTTCAAATACAACCGGAAACGTAACGCAAGGCGTTGGATTGTTTGACAACTCTGCCGGAGGCGGAATGTCGGCTTCGGTCAACAATCTTATTTTCGATGTGTTCGGTAATTGCACACTCACCGGAGTGTTTGTGTATCCGGCAGCTGCAGGAAACGTTACCATTGATCTGCGCGACAATGCCAATGCATTGATCAATACGGCAACAGTTGCCGTAACTGCGGCCGACATCAACCAGCGCACATTTATTCCGCTCAACTTTACATTGAGCCCGGGAACGGGCATGCAGTTGGTCCGCGATCCGGCCTCGGTTAACCTCTGGAGAAATAACGTCGGTGTAAATTATCCGTACAGCATTCCTGGTTTTATCGACATCACCGGAAGTACTGCAGGCGCAGGGTTCTATTATTATTTCTACGACTGGCAGATTGCTTACGGTTGCGAAAGTCCGCGTGTACCGCTTACCGTAGTTGTGAATGCACCACCGGTTATTCTGCTCAGTGCGGGCGACACTACACTTTGCTTAGGTGACAGTACTACACTTTCGGTGAGCAGTGTGAATACGAATTACACGTACACCTGGACGCCGGGCGGTTCGTTGAATACCACCACAGGAAATTCGGTTATCGCAACACCGGTTGCTACAACCATGTACACAGTGAACGCAATGGATTCACTTTCCGGTTGCCGCGCGGTGGACAGCATACTTGTTTCTGTTAACGCAATCCCGGCATTCTTCGTTGCCATGATCAACGATTCAGTGATTTGTTCCGGAGGTCCGGACACACTCACTGTTGATTATCCGGGTCAAAGCGTAGGGCTGTTTGACAATTCAGCAGGTGGTGGAATGTCTGCTTCTGTAAACAACCTGATCTTCGACGTGCTTTCAAACTGCAGACTTGCCGGTGTGTACATCTATCCGGCAGCAGCAGGAAATGTCACCATCGAATTGCAGGACAACACCAATGCAGTGATGAACACTGCAACGTTTGTGGCAACCGCCGCGGATGTTAACCAGCGCACATATGTTCCGCTCAACTTTACGCTGACACCGGCAACAGGAATGCAGCTCGTGCGTACCGGGGCATCTGTGAATCTCTATCGTAACAATGCCGGTGTAAACTATCCGTACACGTTACCGGGAGTTCTTGAGATCACCGGAAGTACTGCGGGAGCGGGATTCTATTATTTCTTCTACGACTGGCAGATTGTTACACCTGGACCGTACACGTTTGCATGGACATCTGTTCCGATTGGTTTCACTGCAACGGGCGACAGTGCGTTTATTTCACCAACTGTGAATACGCAGTATATCGTTACAGCAACAGACACAGTTGCAGGTTGCGTTTCGATATTCAGCACCAACGTAACGATTGCTGATCCGGTTGTAGCAGTTATTTCCGGTGTGAGTTCCATCTGTCTCGGAGATTCTACAATGCTTTATGCCGGATCAACGGGTGGTGGCGGAAACGTTACGTATCTCTGGAGCCACAGTCTCGGAACAGGTGATTCTGTTACGGTGATTCCAACATCTACAACTACGTATTCGTTAACTGCAACAGATGGCTGCGGAACGGTTTCAACCGATTCGGTTAAAGTAATCGTGAGCACAGGTCTGCCTGTTGCTGCGTTTACGTATGCTGTAACCGGGATGAACACGTTTACATTTACCGATGCATCCAGCGGCGCCACATCATGGTCGTGGGACTTCGGCGATTCGCAAACGTCTACGCTTCAGAACCCGGTGAACGTGTATGCCTTTACAAACACGTATACCGTTACGCTCATTGTTTCCAATGGATGCGGCTCAGATACCATTACGCAGGTGATTCTTGTGGATGGTGTAAGCGAAACCGGTTTCTCAGAAGGCGTGAGTGTGTATCCGAATCCGGCTGAAGGACAATTCAATGTTTCGTTTGCCAGCGCAAGTTCGTCTGCCGTAACGATGCAGTTGTACGATCTCCAGGGGAAAATCCTGGTGGAGCAGGTGATTGGTAGCCGCAAAGCGGGAGAAGTTGTTCCGGTGAATGTTTCCGGTTTAGCTGCGGGTATGTATGTGCTGAAACTTACGGGAGAGAGTGAGAATGCTGTGTTCAGAATTGAATTGCAGTAAAACGATTTTGAGTGATAAAAGAAAAGGGAGCGGATGTTCCCTTTTTTTTATAGTGTTGCGGTTTGATCATATCCTGGTGCCCTGCGATTTGTGTTGCTCAAGCATTGCTTAATAGGAACGCGGACCGTTCGCTGCGCTCACGGCGCGGATTGTGCGGATTGCCGCGGATGATCGCTGCGCGATCGGTGAAACTTGCGGATCGCTTCGCGAAACGGATTGAAGCGGATTTGATCGCTGCGCGATCTGTGTTACTCAAGCGGTCACTGCGACGAAATCAAAATCCTTTTTAATCCGCATGATCCGCATCCTGAGCCTCTCGAAGGGGCGCGTTCCTATTAAGTAATGGTCTGAATTGATTACAGCGTCAAACGGATTGTGGCGAATTTGATCGCTGCGCGATCTGTGTTACTCAAGCGGTGACTGTGACGAAATCAAAATCCTTTTTAATCCGCATCCTGAGCCTGTCGAAGGGGCGCGTTCCTATTAAGTAATGGTCTGAATTGATTACAGCGTCAAACGGATTGTAACAGATTTCAATCAACCCGCCCGAGCCACCAATCAAACGCATATTTGATCTCGATGGAAGACATTTTGTTCTGCAACCGGGGAATTTCTTCTCCGTTCACATTGTAATAGCTGGTGTACGGAATGAAATAATAACACATCGCAAAACTGAACTTTCTGTACTGGAACGCGCCGCGGACCGCCGGCAATGCAGACCATCCTTTTTCATCTGCGGTATTCAGGTGCGTGAACTGCATACCTGCTGCGAGCTCAAACCCATAATACGATTTCTCCACGTCGACCATATTCCCGATACGTATCGACCAGAATAACGGCATGTGCAGATTGCCTGTACCGTTGTTGAAGAATTTCTCCTCTTTGGGTTGGTAAGCCGGATCATACGAAAGTTTTTTTCTTCCCTGCGTCAGTGAAAATCCAAACACCGGGCCGGTTGCAAAATGTTCGTAGGATGTACTTCCGAAATTGATCGGGTAGAATCCTTCGATGATGATGCCAAAGTGACTCATCCCGCGATCAACATCACGGGATCCCACATAAAGCGATTGTGCGGATGTATCCGGAATATACAGTTTGCCTTCCTGAGTAACACCGAAAATATCCAGTCCGCCTTCAAGCCACAGGAGTTGTGCGGGACATTTGAAGGCTGCAGCCAATGCCAGGATCAGCAAAAAAGTTTTAGTCTTCATGGAAATGTGAACTTGAAAACGGTTGTTGATTCATAATCCGAAAACCTTCCGGTAACCATTGCACTTTGTCCATCGATCGCGCGCAACATGGACAGTCTTGGACTGT
>DATHKF010000602.1:0-5820 GCA_035489505.1 Bacteroidia bacterium
TACAAATTCATTTGGAGCTGAAAAATCAAAATGCGTATCGTACCCACACCAAAAGTTTCCGTCCCACGAAGCAAGACCCAACGCATCCACTCCACCTATTTTTTCAAAATTGCCAACACAGTATAATTTACCATCGTGCACGCACATTTCTTTGACAACAGGATATTGATTCAAGGCTCCCATCTGTACGCTTCCTCCAACGTCTCTCCATGTTGTATCGTTCCAACGCATAATTCCAGTTCCGGGATTTCCTCCCCCGTAATAAAATTCACCACCCACATATAATTCGTCGTTATAAACCTCCATGTCCCATACTGCGAGATTGAAATTTCCAAGAGTGGAGAAAAACTCCCAGGAACTGCCATCCCACTTTGCCAACCGGCAAAGATTATTTTGCGGATCGAAGAAACTCCCCCCCACGTATAAGTTCCCATGGTACACGGCCAATTTCAACGGAAAGCCTTGCGCAACGAAATTGTAATTACTGCCAATCACACTCCAGGTTGTTCCATCCCATTTTGCTATTCCTTTTGCAGGTAAATTACCAATACTGTCAAATGTTCCGCAAACGTACAATTCGTTGTTGTAAACGATCATATCTCTGATCACTCCACTATTAAATGGAATTTTTCCTCCGGGAACGGAATCCCAGTTAGTGCCATCCCAACGTGCGAAAGACTGTGTGCCATCAATGCTGCCGGCACAATCAAAATTTCCACCGAAGTAGACGTGAGATCCATAACGTGCTATTGCCCATGGATTCCCAAGCCCCGACCCCCATGAACAAACGTTAAAGCCAATGCCGAGGGGATTCCATGTATTATTGTAAGTTGCAGCAAATCGGACTACTTGGGAATCAGCCTGGCCAAAGGCTCCGCCGACAAAGAGTTGATCGCTGAATGTATCATTATACATACACGTAGTATACCAACTTAAACCAGTGCCCAGTGTTTGCCAGTTCTGTGCAGGACAGCCCGAAGAAATTACAATAAACAAAACAGAAAGGCGGAATGTATTCATTAATGGGTGACAATGAATTTCCCGGTTGCAGATGACGAGCCGTCTTGAATTACTTTATAGAAATACATTCCTTCGGCAAAGCTTTCAACGGAAAGAGAAATCATATTCTCGTTGGTTTCTTCACGAAGGATTTCTCGACCAAGTTGATCGTAAATAATCAGTGAACGCGATTGATGCGAACCAGAAAATTGAAACGTAATTACTTTGCTTGCCGGATTGGGATAAACAGTAGCATCTGATGAATATGCTTCTTCTTGAAAAATGCCGGTTGTTAATACGCCGCATGAATCAACATAACTTCCACCGATCCACTTCGCGATACCATTCACAGTATCTCCGTTGAGCGTTTTAAAAACTCCACCCACGTACATCGTGTCATGATAAAATTCAATATTCCCGGCTCCGCAAAATTGGTTAGCAGTCGCAAAAAAAGAGTTGTATCCGCACCAGTTCATCCCGTCCCAAGATGCTAGCCCCGTTGCAGGGACTCCACCAATTTTTTCAAAACTGCCAACGCAATATAATTTGCCATTATGAACGGTCACATCTGAGATAGTGGGTGTCTGATTCGTCACTATCTGTGTTCCACCGCCCACACCGCTCCAGACCGTATCATTCCAGGTCATAATTGCGTTTTTACCCTCTGACATTGTAAACGAACCGCACACGTACAGTTTGTCGTTATATACTTCCATGTCGGTGACGTTGGTCGATGCTGGAAATGAATAAGTAAAAAATGTCCATGCAATTCCGTCCCACTTTGCCATTCGGCACACATTTCCCCAGGGATCAAAAAATCCACCGATCACGTAAAGATTGCCGTGATAGAATTGAATCTTGTAAAGATTCATTGGTGCGTTGTTGTAAGAAAAACTATAACTGCTAATCGCTTGCCAATTTGTTCCATCCCATTTTGCAACACAACTTGCCGGGGAATTTCCAACGCTATCAAATGATCCGCAGATGTACAGTTCATTATTATGAACAATAATGTCGTGCACCAGGTCCATCTGATCCATCGCTGTTCCGGGCACGGTATCCCAACTAATACCATCCCATCTCGCGAGGGCGGGTGTATTTAACCCTCCGGCCTTTCTGAAGCTTCCTCCTGTATAGAGGTGATTTCCATAACGAACCATTCCGGACGTGCTTCCCGGCTGATTTCCTATTGAGAGATCATCCATACCACAACCGAGAGAATCCCATTGCGTACCGTCCCAGCTTGCAATTCCCCATTGAGTTTGGTTATTCACCAAAGTAAAGTGACCACCCACGTAAAGTTTGTCAGCGACTGAATCTGCATACAGCTTTGTTGAGCCTCCATTGTTAAGACCAGCCTGAAGCGGCTGCCAATACTGTGAATAGCAGTATTGGCAGCTTGTCAGGAAAAGGAATATGAAGGCTTTTAAAACTCTCACTTTATTATTTCTGAATTATTGTTTTTTTCGTTGCGACATGGTCTTCAAACTGAATCTGCACAACATACGCCCCATTTGCGACTCCCTCCAACACAATTTGTTTTCGATACGTTCCTGATGCAGATTGGATAGATTCCGTATAAACTACTTGTCCGAGCAAATCGTAAACAACAATCACAAAATCCTGTTGTCCGGATAGCGGAACTTCAATACCAAAACTGCCCGCGTTTGGAGTAGGAAAGATACTAAATTCTCCTGTGGTATCCGCTGTATTTGAAATGCCGGTGAGCGCCGCTGCCAAGTCAAACGCTGCTATAAATCCATCAGGAGTCGTTGTTGTCGCATAATTATTCCCATTCAATCCACTCGTTTGTTGATAGCCGCTAGCGAATGCTCCGGTCGCAACAATAGGGAATTTGTGTGTGGTTCCTGGATTCGCATCGCTCATAGTTGAACCGGCGAGATACATATAACAGGCCGGCGTATTCTGATCTTTGAAAATGTGCAGGCTGTAACCACGGTCGAAACTTTCGCCTCCGAAGCAGGTTCCCCAGATAGGGCCTTGCCATCTATCGAAACCCCAGATATATGCATTGGCGGTGCCGTACAATGGTTCATAATACAATCCTGAAGGATTTGTAGTGGGGAAATTGCCACTTCTCGTGTATCCCGTTACGTACACATTATCCATATAGTCGATTGCAATATCGTACCCTTCTTCATCTCAGGTGCCTCCCAGGTAAGTTCCCCAGATAAGCGTTCCTGCAATATCAAACTGAGCAACGTAAGCATCGCCTCGAAGAATACCGCCCGCATAAGAGTTGTCGTTATATCCGCTGTTCGGATTTGGAACGGGCAGATCAGAACTTTTGGTTTCTCCGGTAATGAATATTTCTCCAAAGCTATTCATATCTCCACCGGCACCGTAATCTGAGCTTGTGCCGCCATAGTATGTTGTCCAGCTCAATAGATCGGCAGAATTGAATGAAGCTACAAAAGCATCAGAAGATCCTCCTCCGTACGAATTCGTTGGAGATGGTAGATCGGTAACACCAATAGTTGTTCCTGTAACGATAAGGTAGTTGGAATTACCCACAGTCAGTTCGAGATCGTTAATATGAGTGCTGGTTACTGCAGAACTTGTTCCACCGTACAGGGTAGCCCACAACCGCGTAAAGTTTCCATAGTGATACTTCAGTATAAAACTGGTTCCTACTGTCAAATTTGAGGCTCCCGTTTCGGTGGTCAAAGGAGTTGATGCATCCGCACCGTTGCCAGCCACATAAAAATTCGAATACTGGTTAGTGGCTTTGATGATGGTTCCCACTTCGTTGCCCGTACTGCTTCCATAACAAGTTGCCCATGCTCTAAATCCGTTAATGTTCAGTCTGGCAATAATCGCATCGGATGGACCGTTTGCTGTTGTTCCCGAATAAGGGACATACGGTCCCATACCACCAATTGGAAAATCGAGCGATTGGGTTCCGCCGGTAAAGTAAACTTCTCCAGTTCCGCCGTTTCCGGAAACGCTTTGAATTGCATCACCTGAACTACCACCGAAATAGGTTGACCATAATGGAAATCCTCCATTAAACTGCTGAACGATTCCATCCTGCTGTCCTGCATTTCCATTTTGGTTTGTCCCTATTTGCTGTGGAAAAGTTAAACTATAGGTATAACCTCCAGCGAAAACCCAGTTGCTAAGGCCTGCCGTAACAGAATTAAACACATCATCTGATGACCCTCCTTCAAATGTCGACCAAAGAAGATTTCCCGTAGGAGTTGAAATTGGCCAGATATTACCCCAATCAACAGCAATGACCAGTGTTAATGCGGGATTGTAGGAACCAAAGCTTGTGAATTTCACTTCGTTCGTTGCAACCAAATTGTAGGAGGGCTGCCACGCGAGCGCCGAGAAATTTCCGCTGGCATCAATCTGCCAGACAGAAGCCTTTGGCTGAATAATGGTGCCGAGCTTAGTGTAGATCAAAAGTTGTCCGCTTCCGTCAATCCTAACGCTGTCAGCACCTTCATATTTCAGGTCAATTAATCCTGCAGAACCTCCACCTCCTCCAGGTTTGCACATGTAATATGTTTTCAAACCTTTGACATTACTACCGTAAACGATATCTACGTTGTTCCACACGTTGAATGAAACAAGCTGATTATAATTCTGTACATGGCATCGCCCCTCGGGAATATGTCCTAAATAGAAATTGCAGTATTCATCACGAACATCTGTCGCACGAATGCATTGATCAGCATTTGCTCCCAGAAACCTGATATCGACCCTGGCAACAGAATCCTGATTCGCCGATGATGTATCTATCTTGGTGAAAACATATGAGACAGCCGTGTCTTTAAAATAGACGTTTGGAGAACCCTTCAGCGTGTAATATTTTACTTCCGGGTGCAGGATTGAATCCATTCCCATAAGCTGATCCTTGTTCTCAATGAAGACAAAGGAATTTGAAGTGTACGAGATCGTATCATCTGGCGACAACATATTCTTTTGAACATACTTCACCGTCGTATACGCAAAAACAGAATCACCCAACTTGTTCTGTCCACTCACAATCACATCCCCCAAAGAATCCAACGCAATCGCGGTCGCCTTATCATCACCATTCAGCACACTATTCATCGCAATACCCCACACCTGGTTACCCTGACCATCCAGTTTCATCGTCCAGTAATCATTCGTTGAACCGTTGAAACTGTAGCCGGTAACGTATATCGCATCGGTATCGTTTTTGCCAATGACCACAGCAGATGCGCTGTCATCACCAAACGCGGGATCGTCATAGTTTTCTATCCAGAGCAGTGAACCTGCGTTGTTGTATTTGAGTACGGTGTAGTTTTTTCCGTTGAATGCTGTCTGTGAATATCCGACTACAATCACGTTGTTGTGCGAATCAAGTGCGAGGCCTGTTCCTTCATCATCCATGTTGTATCCCGCATCGTAATCCCACGACCACACCACGTTGAGGTTTGAATCGAGCTTGATCGTGCGGATGTCGTACTTCGTTACCGGGTCGAATGTAAATCCGGTGATGTAGACGTTGCCCGTATCGTCTACTGCAAGGTCTGCAAGGCGATTGAAACCCGGTGTTGTGCCCACGCTGGATGATCCGAAGCCAAGTCCGCCGCTACTCAAATTAAATGTGTAGACCGCATATTCGTAAGAGCCAAACATATCCTGGATGCCTCCGCCGACGTACGGCCTCCCACTCACTCCAATCTTATTCAGGCCGTCGTTACCGTTTGCATAGTCAAGGGTATTCACCCACTGTTGTGCGCCGGTGTTGTCGTATTTGATCAGAAGCATGTCGTACAGGTTTACGCCCGACCATTCAAGACCTGCCGCGAAAACGTCACCGTT
>DATHKF010000603.1:0-2568 GCA_035489505.1 Bacteroidia bacterium
CGAAAGATCGTTTTTCAGAACGTGAGAAAGTCCAAGAATATTAGCGACCGGTGCGCGCAGGTTGTGCGATACAATGGACGTGAATTGCTCCAGGTTCTGGCTGTGCTGAATAATGCTGGAGATCATTTTATCGCGTTCTTCTTCAATCAGTTTTCTGTCTGTTATGTCTTGCACCACACCCAGCAGGCGGGTCGGTTTATTGTTTTTATCAAATTCAAACTTCCGCTCCGTATATCCATACCGTACAGTTCCATCTTTACGGATGAACCGGAAATTATACGATGTGGCTTTGAGAGATATGAACGCTTCGTCTACTTTGGTTTTTATCTCATCCGCATCTTCGGGATGCATGAATGACAGGAAGAATTCCATTGACGCTGGTGCGTCCCCTTTTTCAATTCCCAAAATAGTATACAACCCATCGGACCAGGTGTGCGTACCATGTGCAAAATCAAGTTCCCAGTTCCCAATTTGCGACATGGCCTGAGCTTCTTTCAATCGCGATTCGCTTTTCAGGAGTTGCCGTTCCGCTAATTTGGTGTGTGTAACATCGCGCGAATGACAAGCCGTTCCAATGATTTCCTCACCGTGGCGAATGGGGTAGTAAGAAATTTCTGACCAGAATTCAAAAGGAATATCGAAATAAGCAGTTTCTGTAAAAGTTTCGCCGGCGAAAGCGCGTTCATATATCTTTCTGAAATTTTCCAGCATTTCGGGTGTATGCGATACAGAGAGAACACTTTCTCCTTTTGCAATGACGCGGCCGAAATTGATTATGGAGATATTTTCAAAGGGTTTGTTGGATGTGATGAGATTGTAGTTTCTGTCGACACTCCACATGAGGTCTGTGGTATTATTGATCAGCGCATCGAGATTGTCCTTTTCGA
Organism: Bacteroidia bacterium; assembly: GCA_035489505.1. GTDB lineage: Bacteria > Bacteroidota > Bacteroidia > Palsa-965 > Palsa-965. The sequence goes on from DATHKF010000603.1 coordinate 888, forward strand.
ACTCCTGCTGCGCAGCGAGCTTCATTTCTTCGGTAACGTCTCTGAAATTATCCACTATGCCGTTGATCGAACTGTCGTGAAGCATATTGGTAGCAGTAGCTTCGAGCCACCGCCACGAGCCGTCTTTATGAAGCAGCCGGCCGGTATATCCTTTAACAGGAATACCCGGACTGGTCATTACTTTCTCCCATACCGCTCCCAAACCACCCAGGTCATCAGGATGGACCAGCGCGAACATATCCAGTTTCAGGGCCTCTTCTTCGGTATAGCCGAGCATTCTTTCTATGGATGGAGAAACATACAATATACTGCCCGTTGAAGAAAATATGGCAACCCCATCCGTTCCCTGTTCAACCAATGCCCGGAAACGTTTTTCGTTCCTGATCACCAGGTGTTCAGTGGCCCTGTGCTTTCGTTCTTTCTCAAAAATTTCCAATGCAAAACAAATATCGTCCGTGGCCTCTTCAAGCAGCGCCGTTTCATCATCATCGAAATGATTTTTAACGGCTGAATAAAATCCGAATACCCCAACGAGTTTGCCCGATTTTTTAATCGGTAAAGCCATACCCGATTTTATTCCATTTGCGGAAATTTCTTTTTTCCACGGAGCCATAGCCGGATCATTTTCGAGATCGTTGATCACACCCAAACGTCCGGTGCTAAGTGCTATGCCTGTAGGAGTGCCCAGTAAAATAGGATCATTCCAGCCCATCCCGGAAAATTTCTGTGCGGCTTGTGTGGCGTCATTCGTCCCGCTCAGGCTCACGATATTCAGTTTGCCGGTTTCTTCATCAATAAGATCGATCCATGCCATTTTGTATTGTCCGATTTCCACGGCAATTCTGCAGACGTTGTTCAGCAGTTCCTGCTGATCGGTGATGTGAACAATACTTTGGTTGATCGCGCTGATGAATGCATACAGCCGGTTGGCTTTCAACAATTTTTCCTGGGCCTTGTTCTGATCAGTCCGGTCAATGGAAAGAATGGAAACTCCTTCCGGTATGGGTTCGATGCTGAGTTCGAAATCTGTTTGCGAACCATCAGGGAACGTGAATGTAGTTGAAAGATGTTCGGGCACCCGTTCGTCCAGGCATCGTTGCAGGGATTTATACAGATCGGAGTGCTCGATCCCCGGGTATTTCTCCATTAACGTAAAACCGATTAACTCTTCTCTTGTATATCCACTGGATTTTACAAGAACATCATTTACGTAGAGGTACCGGAAGTTAAAATCGTGTATCTGGATACCCTCCAGTAAATTGTCGAGCGTGTGGCGGAATTTTTGCTCATGTTTCAGGATCTGCTGCGTGGCTTCCTCGTACTTTCTTGCTTTTTCAAAAAGGTCGAGGGCAAAGGAAATATCGTCGGTTACTTCACGAAGTAACCTGACTTCACTGGTGCTTGAAAAATTGAGTTGGGTTGAATACAGGTTAAATGTTCCAATAACGTTACCGGATTTTTTGATCGGTAATATCATGCATGAATTGATGCCGCGTTTTTTGGCGAAAGATTTCAACCCCGGGACATAGAGATCATTTTGAATGTCGTTGCATGCGAAATACTCACCGGTACGGATAACGGAAAACTCTGCGCAACCGGGCGTGCACGGAATATTCGCAAATGCTTCGAGGTCCTCCTGTGGAATACCTGACTGTTCAACCAGGGAGATGCTCTCTTTTTC
>DATHKF010000604.1:0-10934 GCA_035489505.1 Bacteroidia bacterium
CCTGGCCGTAAGTAATTCATACCTGGCGGCCACAATTTCTTCGCGTTTAGTCATTGTGGCCGCCAGGTATGAATTACTTACGGCCAGGATAGTAAACACAGGAAAATCGGGCGCGAGCACAAGCAGGTTGACGGGCGCAGATTCCAGCAGCAAGTGATAATCAATGTCCTTAAACGTTCCCTGATTTTTCATACGGGGGTGGGTCCTGCAGTTTATTTATTCCTGTTTCAAATATTGTTTCAGCCATTCGCGTCCTTCTTCCGGATCATTGAACATCTTCATCGGGTACGTTGGAGGTTTCAACGCGAAGAACAGGTTGGCAATCATTTTACTCAATGGTGAACGGGTAAGCAAGGCAATGGCTTTTACATGTTTGGGAAATTCATCTGCAGCCCGTTCACGCGTCTCTTTCTTCGCCGGCACCGCATCAGTAATGTCGGCGAGCATACAGAGTTTTCTTCCGCCGGAGAGTTTGATAAAATCTTTCATGGTCTGTTCGATTTGCTCTTCTGTTTGCGGTGGGTGCTTTTTAGCAATAGAGCAAAGAATGCCATGGTCGTCGAACCACATGTTTGTTGTGGCTGATTCGATCACTGTATGATTGTTTCCCGGCGTTAGCATCAGTACGTTATTCTATAAATGTTTTTTCAACCATTCGCGCGCCTCGTCTACATCATTGAACATCCTCATGGGGTAGGTGGGCGGCTTGAGTGCAAAAAAAAGATTGGCAACCATTTTCCCCAATGGCGAAGTCGATACCAATGCAATAGCCTTCACAATTTTAGTCAACTCCGCTGCTGCAAACTCACGGGTCTCTTTATTAACCGTGCTGGCATTGGTAATGTCGGCAAGCATGCACAATTTTTTACCGCTGGTAATGGCCATAAACTCATCCAATGACTTTTGCATCTCTTCAATGGTTTGAGGAGGATGTTTCTTTGATATCGAACAAAGAATTCCACTTTGATCAAACCACATTGTTGATGTGGCGGTTTCAATTATTTTATCATTCGGTCCAGGCGCAAGCATAGACTGCAGGTTAGTTAACAGGGCCTTCGTTGTACGTAGTTCACGTCAGATTGTTTCTTCAGGCGGTGTGAGCGGGGGAGCGCACGGGCAAGCGAATCAAATCACAATCAAACGGTACCCAAAGATGGTGGGGGACTAACGCAACTTTTCGTTGCTCTGATGCAACGCGTTCTTTTTTTACGTCGGGGTACACAGGCAATATACAAAAATGAAATCGAGACGTTGATGATGAATTGATTTTATTCGCGACAATTCTCCAATGAGAAATTTCAATCACCCGTATTTATACCCGTAGAAGTACGGAGACGAACCCGTAAAAACACCCGGTACATTTAACGTGCCCTGACAATTCGCAGACAAAAAAATCATTCGTCCGTTCTGGAGGAACATTGACCGTTAGAAAGTTACCGTTCAACATCTGTTGGACAAATGCCGGACAGGATCGTACACGTGTCGGACAGTTAAGTGGAATTGAATCGCTGCGCGATTGTGTTACCTGATAGAACGCAGATTTATCGGATCAAGCAGATTTTCATCGCTTCACTCGCGATGTATTGATTAATCGTACACAGAACGCGCCGAAGGCACAGAATCTCACGGAATTGGATCGCTGCGCGATTGCGCGCCTCATGGTACACGGAATACACTGAGCGCGATGTAATTATTTCTGTGAAATTCTGTGTGTTCTGCGTATTCCGTGTACCGTTAAGTAGCAGCAAGTGTGGCACTCCAGGAGCATCGGGACGCGAAGCGATCATCCGTCCGTCGCGGCAGATCACCGATCAGAGCACATCCGCAAGTTCCGTTTTCGCGCCGCCCCATTCCACCACGCTGAACCCGCTTCGCGTAAAACTATCAATCGGTTGTTCCTGAACTGCTGACGAATCAATCTCAGCTGCATCGGACCAGATCATGAACACGCGGAAAATGTGATCCGGAGAAGGAGTTACGGACATCGTAGCAATTGAACTGTATTCTTTCCCAAACATGAAATGCACGTAACTCTTTTCATTCTCCTGCATGAGCGGACACCAGTACGTAATAAAATCCTGGCGTTCGCGCGGAGTAAGGCCCATCGCAGTAAGTTTGGTTTCGAAGAATGAAGAAAGACTGTCTTTCTCCACGATAAAACCTTTGTGCACGTCCACAACGTTCAGATCAAGCCGGGTTTGTGCATCCCAGAATAAATAACTGTACTCGCTACCGTTGATGTGAATGGTTCCGTCGGGATCAGCATCAAACTCCCAGCCGTTCGTGGGATAAACCGGGTACGTAAACCCGAGTTCACCTTTCACGTCGAGTTGGATGTGAACGCCTTGTGTCACATCCGGGTAAACGTAAATCACCGGCTTGTCAGCTTCTATAAGCAGGAAGGCCGGGGAAAAATTCAGTTCAATCGCCGTTACATGACCGCTTTTGATCTCCAGCGAGTCGCTGTAAATTTCATCGAGGCCATTGACGTAAAACTGGAATTTCCATTTTCCCGCTTTGACCGGAAGTGTTGCTTTACCCGCTGTATCCGGAAAAAGTGTGCGCGTTATTCCGTTGTACGACATACGGATGCTGTCCGTGATTTTGTTTCCACCAAAATCTTTTGCGGTGAATTCAATCCGCGCACGCCCGTTAACCAAACCGGCATTGGGTGTACACGAAGTGATGTGACAACCCGACAATCTTCTTTTTCCTTCGGTGCCATCGCCATCCTGGAATGCGAAAATGAAAAGGAGTACGGGAACAACGAGTAGTTTTTTCATGGGAACGGGAATTATTTCTTCGATAACAAATCTTTTGGTGCACCGGTTTCAGCACCGCCCCATTCTATAACGGTAAATCCGTCGCGGACGGCGGTTTCTATTTTTTGTTCGTGAACGACGGAAGCGTCGATTGCAGCCGCATCCGACCAAACCATGAGTACACGGAAAATGTCATCAGGCGCGGGAGTTACGTTCAATGTAGCAATGGAATTGTATTCTTCGTTGAACAGAAAGTGCACATAACTCTTTTCGTTCTTCTGCATGAGTGGACACCAGTAGGTGATGAAATCCTGGCGTTCACGCGGTGTGAGATTCATTGCGGTAAGTTTTGCTTCGAAGAAAGAAGTGAGGCTGTCTTTCTTTACAATAAAACCGGAATGTACATCCACGCTGTTCACATCAAAGGGAGATTGCGCATCCCAGAATAAATAACTGTACTCGTTCCCGTTCATGTGAATGGTTCCGTCCGGATCCGCGGTAAAATTCCATCCGCGGTTGTAAAGCGGGTACGTAAAGCCGAGTTCACCGTTTACGTTCAGTTGGATGTTCACTTCGCGTGATACGTCCGGGTAGACGTAGATCACGGGTTTGTCGACAGTGATAATTTTATAAACCGGAGAGAAAGTCACCGCAATACCCGTGAGGCAATTCACTTTAATATCGATGGAGTCGCTGTAGATCTCCCCGAAACCGGTTCCCGCGTAGAGCACGAATTTGTATTTGCCCGGCTCAACAACCAGGTTGGACGTGCCCGCGCTGGAAGGAAATAATGTTTTCGGAGTCCCATTGTACGTCATCAGGATACTATCGGTGATGATGTTACCCGCGTTATCCTTAAAGGTGAATTCAATCCGCGCCTTCCCTTTATCCAGTTTTTCAGCCGGCTTGCAGAATGTAATCTCGCATGCCGGCGGATCTTTATGTGTGTCCGCGGGATCTGTTTCAAAAGCGAAAAGAAGAGCAAGCGCGGGTAAGAGCAGTAATTTTTTCATCGTGTTCCGGATTATTTCGCCGTTAATGTTTTTGTAACCTCTGAATATTGTGCACCGCCCCATTCCACGATAGTAAATCCATCGCGGACGGCGCTTTCCATTTTTTGGTCTTTCACCGATGAAGCATCAACTTCGCTTGCATCATTCCAAAGCATGAACATCCGGAACATGTGATCGGGCTCCGGAGTTACGTTGATGGACGCAACAGCATCGTATTCTTCGTTAAACAAAAAATGAACGTAACACTTTTCATGCTCCTGCATGATGGGACACCAGAACGTAATAAAATCCTGCCTCTCTCGCGGAGTCAGGTTCATCGCGGTGAGTTTTGTTTCGAAGAATGAAACGAGACTGTCTTTCTCCACGATGAATCCCTCGCGTGCATCGGCTGCACTCACCTGCGGGTACGTGATCCCATCCCAGAACAGGTAGCTGTATTCTTTTTCATTCATGTGAATAGTTCCGTTGGGATCGGCGGTGAAGTTCCATCCGTTCACGTATTGCGGATAGGTGAAACCCAATTCGCCATTCACATTCAATTGAATACTTACCTGCTGTGTGCTTTCGGGATACACATACAGCACCGGTTTGTACGTAAATGCTCCTGTGCTGCGCAGTGTTGAGGCCGGCTGAAAATTAACCTGGATCCCGGTGGTGTAGCCATCGCGGATCATCAGTGAATCTGTCGTGATCTCCTGGTACAATGTGTTCAGGAAAAGTACAAGAACATATTTTCCACCTCGCAATCCAAGTTCTGCTTTACCGGTCTTATCGGGCCAGAGCGTTTTTTCTTTTCCGTTAAAAGACATTCGCACACTGTCTGTAACGGGATGGCCAACGGAATCAAGAAAGGTAAATTCAACTTGTCCTTCACCTTTGTGCAGGTGATTATTGGGTGTACAATGTGTAACGGTCCACGGCGGTTCAGGTAAATCCCATTCCTTATTCTCAACATCAAATGCCATTAACAGAATAAGCGCGGGAATCCAAAAAAGTTTTTTCATGTTAGCGTATGTTGCCTGCGTTTAAAGCTGGTCTGCAAGCTGCGGCATCTTTGCACCGCCCCATTCTACAACCGAAAACCCTTCGCGTGTGAAGCTCTGAATTTCCTGGTCGCTCACTGCTGTCGCATCAATTTCTGCGGCGTCAGACCACAACATGAATATACGAAAAACATGGTCAGGAGCGGGAGTTACGTTTAACGCTGCAACCTCGGCATATTCATCGTTGAACATGAAGTGAACGTAACTCTTTTCATTTTCCTGCATCCGCGGACACCAGTAGGTAATGAAATCCTGCCGCTCGCGTGGAGTCAGTCCCATCGCAGTAAGTTTTGCTTCGAAGAAATCGGAAAGGCTGTCTTTCTCTACGATGAAACCTTTTTGTTCTTCCACCAAATTCATGTTGATCACCGTTTCACCATCCCAGAAAAGATAATCGAATTCTTTACCGTTCATGTGAATGGTTCCGTTTGGATCAGCGGTGAAATTCCAACCGGTCCCTTCTTTGTATTGCGGATACGTGAAACCGAGATTTCCGTTAAGGCCCAATTGAATATTGATCTGTTTCGTTTTGTCCGGGTACACGTAGATGACGGGTTTTTCAGCAACGGCAGGTTCGTAGGAACTTTGAAAGGCGAGCCCTATTCCCGTTTGATGTGCGGCTTTGATCAGGATAGAATCCGAATAGATTTCGTAGTGTTCGGAATTGAGATAGAACTGGAACATGTAGCGACCGGCTTTCACAGTCATCGATGCTTTTCCGTTTTTATCGGTGACAATCGTATCCTGAATTCCGTTGTACGACATGAGAATACTGGTGTTGGCCGAAATTCCATTCGCATCGGAGCACGTGAATTCGATGCGCGCCTGACCTTTGGCAAGGGTGTTATCCGGTTTGCAAAAACTAACCGAACAGGGATTGGGCGATTTTTCCTGGTCTTTCTGTTCAGGCACAAATGCCATGGACAGAAGCAGGAGCGGGGCGAGCAAAAGGTATTTCATAGCGTTAATTTACCCTTAGATGCCGCGCGGCGCCCGATTCCATACCGAAAAAACAGGGGTTTGCCAGATTAAATCAGGGTAAGAGTTAGTCGAATCCTTCGGAGAAGAATTCCTTAACGCTTATATCAAGGGCCTTGATTAGTTTAACTAAACTCGAAAATCGAATATCCCCGCCACGTTCGTATTTATTGTATTGCGCACGATTCAGGTCATTGTCATAGGCGAATATTTCCTGATTTGTATAGCCTTTTTCCTTCCTCAGTTGTTTAATACGTTTACCCAAGAATTCTAGCTCAGCGACCGTTTTCTTGGTGCTTTTCCTCTTTTTCGCCTGTTTTTTCATGATACAATGAAACTCCACCCCACACTATTGCACAACTTGTCAATTAATGGACTGTTATAATAATCCATACTATTAGCATCATTTTGTTATATTTGATTAAACCGTCATTGAATTGGTATAATGATCCTTCAAATTGATTTCGTAACCCATTTAATCTGTGATAAATTGTATCTGATTCATCCTCGCTGAACGAATCAAAAATTAAACTCCACTGCTTACAACCTCCCGTAAGCGGTTTCTAAAACTCAAATGTCATGACCCTCTTCTCCCGCTGCGTGGGCGCATTCGCCTTCTTTTCTATTTTGTTTATTAATCCATTATTCTCTCAAACCACTTTACTCTGGTCAGAATCCGCCGGAACAGCCGTATCCGTGCAGAAATCCTTTGTCGCTACCGATTTAATAGGGAACATTTACATGGCATCTGCCGTAAACGGAACGTACGGACTCGACTGGAAAGTGAGTTCATGGCGCCCGGACAGTGTTTCACGCTGGACGTACACGTATAACGGAAGCGGAAACCTGGACGATACACCCGCAGCAATCGTGGTAGACAGCGCATTCAATGTGTATATTAGTGGGACATCGCGTTCATCTGGCAGTAACGACATTAAAATGATCAAGCTCGATTCAGCGGGAAATCAAAAATGGATATCTACGTACAACCGTACTGGAAGCGCGCACGATGTAGGGACCGGAATGGCGATAGTTGGCAATCTCATTTTTCTCAGTGGTCACAGCCAGCAAAGCACCAGCAATTACGATTACACGGTTTTGAAATACGATACTACAGGTTTGCTGTTGTGGAGCCGCCACATCAATGGAAGCGGCAGCGGAGATGATTATACGACAAGCATTGTTGCAAAAGCCAACGGAGATGTTTTTGTTACCGGAAACGCGGTGATTACGGGTGGTACCCGTGACATGATGACATTGCGGTATATTTCAGACGGCACCTGGAAATGGACCAAATACTATGGTAACACGGTCGGTCAGAATGACTACGGTAACGCAATAGGTATTAATGCTTCAGGAGATATTGTTGTATCTGGTCAGTCTTATGTGACCAGTACAAATTCCAATCTTACTACCGTAAAATACAGTGCAGTGAATGGAACACAAGCATGGGCAGCCGCTTATGCCGGAACGTATGGAGGACATGATGCAGGTTATTCACTGGTCATCGATGCAAGCAATTATATCTACGTAACCGGTTACACGCAAACCGGTTCATCCAATACTGATTACGTAACGATCAGATACCAGGGAAATGGAACTCCGAACTGGGCTCAAACGTATAATGGCCCCGGAAATAGTACAGACGAAGCCAGTATGATTATTCATGACGGAGATGATGTGGTGATTACGGGAAAAAGCACGGGTAGCGGAACAGGATTGGATGTGACCACAATCAGCATGAACAAAAGCACTGGAAGTGTGAACTGGACGATGCGGATTAATGAGGCAGGTTCAAGTGGAGATGAGGGCGTGGGGTTATGCCGTGATGAGATGGGCAATGTCAATGTTACTGGAATATCGCAAACCGGCACCAGTACTTTCGTAAACACCTTGGTGAAACTTAACCAGGCGGATAAAAACCAAGCGGCAATCACAGCACATTTGGAGATATTAGGTTATGGCGTCCTCGGTATTGTGAATGATACATCGAGTAAACGAATTCTTTATGATATGGTGAACCTGATTGTAGATAGTTTTTATCAGGCTAATTTGCATCGTTACTTGTTGAAATGTGATCAGCAGTCAGCAGGTACAAGAACGTTGGTAAGAAACTCTATATCGTCTGAATATGGATGGCCTTCCTCCTATCAATGGGAAAATATCATCAACAGAAGAATTTATGAAAGGAAGTACCGCTCTCCTGCCATGATCTACGTTCCTGGCTATGAAACCTTCACGCGAACCGGATTCATCAGCACTACATCTTTAGTGGCCTTTTCCCACGATGAAACAGATTTCCCAATTTTGAGTTTACCTGATTATGGCCCCTTAGATGAAGACGAGTTCCTGGATTTACCAACGTTAACCTTAATAGCTAAACCCGCGATGTGGTGGCATAAAAATGCACCGATCTTCAGGCATTGTTACGCAGAAAAATATAATATCTACGGACACACATGTGATATTTGCGGAACATATCCCGCACCCGATGGTTTACCAAAAGGGGATACGTGTAATAGCAGCACCATGAGCCATGAGGTCGGTATCTACCTTGGATATAATTACGATTCTACTTGTGGCATGGCTCCGGTAATCTACGAGCAATGTTTGACGATATATGACTTGCCTCCAATCACTAACGATATTTATTTTGCAATGTTGTATGCCATTCCGGGATGTCCCTTTTATGAAAGAGTCGGCCAGTCCCCTGCATATACAAAAATTAAAAAAATGCCCTTACCGATCTATGATAGGACCATTAATCAATTTGCTGTGGCTCTTACTTTGTGCGATGAACATGTATTTTTTAACGATTTCCACGGGACGATTTATGGTGATTATACGCAGCAATTCGCACTTGGGTGGGGGGGCATCTTCCGTATTTCCCGGCCTGGAACAAATCAACGTCCATTATACTTTACGTTGCCCTACACTAAACTGTTGCGATACACTCAGGGCCCCGACATGAACTTCTATTTTGGTCATCAGCACTTTGATAATTTCCAATTTTGCACCGGTACCGTTGAGGAAATTGAAGAAGATTACTTCATTGGTCCCTGTGAAATTTGCGGGTCCACCGAAACAGTGTTCGGTCTGACACAGAATCAAGCTGCTGATATATTGATAACTACCGATTACCAAACGATCAGTAATTTTTGGTCTGACAATGTAGTCACGGTTTGTTTTACTGATAATAACGGTTTAGCGAACCCATCGAACGTTCACACCTTCTACGCAGGTACCTCAACAAGTACTTGTGACACTTCTACATATAACATTGCTTCGTTAATGTCCTCTTCAATTCTTGCCAATGATGAGACTTATGAGGTGCGTGAAAATTTTGTCGGAAATACAACCTATCCGGGAGGCACCGATATTCTGATTCATGTTCAGGCACACTATGATAATGGCGAAGTAATTAATGAATGTCGTCTGGCAACATTAGCAACGGGTCCAAATAATCTGGTGAATACGGGAGTGGAAATTCGAGGTAACATAAATGGCTATTCTTCCAGTGTCGTTAACTATCAGGTTGATGTTTATTTGCTTAACTAAATTGTCATGAATCCAAGACTGATTATCGCCCTTCTGCTTTTATTGACTTCAGCCACCGCTAAGAGTCAGTCGCCAGCGGTGTGGACTGTAATTTATTCTGGAGAACTTCAGTTACCGTCGGGATTATTGGTGGATCGCACAGGCCAATGGCTAAATGTGTGGGGACGAGGATCTGATACCGCTTGTGGTCTTACGGCACCGGCAATCATAAAATTGGATTCTGCAGGTCTGGTTCTTGGCGATACGTTGTTGGATATTAACTATTGTGCTGATGAATTGCCATTAACTTCTCTGCATAGTAGAAATGCAGGGGGCATCTATTTAGCCAGCAGGAACAACGTTATTACTCCTGAGGATAGCAACTATATTTATTATGTAGACGATTATTTAAACATTCAGTGGTCACTCTATGCGGGCGAAGCAATGCCCCCGAATATTCTCCACTATTACGGTGCATATTATTTTTCTTCTGATTCTTCCTCGGGTGTAATGGTGGTAAAGAGATTTAATGCAGGCGGCGGTGTTAGTATATTAAATCCCGTAACGTTGCCATATTTTTTAAGTGCACCATATACTTTATTAGCCGAAGACGGGTTTATTTTCGAGTTTGGAACCAGAATGGGGATCGTTGATACTGCCTTCATCTGCCAGGTATATGATACCAGCGGCAATTATTTTACGACTTTTTCATTTGACGCCGACAATACAATTGATGAAACGATGATGCATGCATCAATTAGCAGCAATCAAATTTTTCATGTGAGTTATAGACCCTCAATTGCGAGAACTTATCCGGCGGCATCCGGGATTACCGGGATTGTCAACTGGGTTGACACGATTTATCATTCCTATCGGGGGGCGTGTTCTGATACCATCAACAATGTTGGGTATGTTCTTTGCACTAGTGGCCCATCGATATTCGAAATATTCAGTTATGATTTGTTCACTGGAACACTTATTGATTCTGTCGAAGTAGACTCTTCAATAGCATTAACTAATATCAAAAGTGGACCAGCTGGTGGTGTTTACTTCATGTACACCAAAGCATTTATTGGCGAGATAACGCTTGATCAGTACGACAAAAACCTGGATTTGCTGTGGCGCGGCATAGCTACACACCCAACATGCACATCACAATGTTCTCCGCGAGATTTTGTGATAGACTCAATGGGTTATGTGTATACGGTCAGCAATTGTTCAAGTTGTCCCGACAATATCCTCGTATCGAAGTATGCGCCTTCGCTCGTTGGTATCGAAGACCCGGTCTCTGAGGTAAATTATATTTCAATTTTTCCTTCACCAGCACAGGATAACGTAACGATTACATTGAATGATGCGGAAGGCTCGAACAACACCGCTAATATTTATAATTCTTCAGGACAGGTTATTCATTCTTCTGTATTTTCTGGCAGTTCTTCTGTCTTCGAAACAAGCCAATTCGCACCGGGAATTTACTTTATTGAAGTAACAACCGAAACAGGACAACGATTTATCAGCAAACTAATCATCCAACATTCAGAATGAGAAACTTCATCTTCGTTGTATCGTTAGGGGTTACCTGCACGGTACAGGCACAAATA
>DATHKF010000605.1:0-2405 GCA_035489505.1 Bacteroidia bacterium
TCTGTGCGAACAATCGAGATTCGAATGAATAGTAATCACTAAATAAATTCATCATGGCAAAGTACACAGACGTTTATCTACTCCCTGTTCCAAAGAAGAACCTGGCGGCATACAAGAAAATCGCAACGGCTGCGGGAAAAATTTTCCGCAAGCATGGCGCGCTCACGTACAGCGAGTATGTTGAATCTGACCTGAAACAACAAAAAGGTATCAGCGCTTTTCCGCAGGTGATGAAACTGAAGAAAGGTGAGGTTCTTGTTTATTCGAACGTTACGTTCAAATCAGAAGCGCACCGGAATAAAACGATGAAGGCTGTTTTCAAGGATAAGTCACTGGAGGCAATGATGCATGATGCGCCTGTTTTCGAGATGACGCGGATGGTGTACGGAGGGTTTAAAGTCCTGGTGGATCTTTAATACCCTTGATCAGATTTCCGTTTAATTACCTTCGAACTCCGGCGCCCAGGACGAATACAATTTGTTGAGCAACGCGTTTTCGTCTTTGGTGATGACTTCATCTGCTTTTACAAGCTTCACTGCGAAGTCCAGAAAGTTATCGCGTTCTTCCGGAGTTGAATCGTCGTAAAAATCATTCATTGCGTTGTCGAAATGCTCCACGTAATGTGCTTTCGGAAGTGTAGAAAGAAATTCAATTTCTTCATCGAGGTTTACGCGGAACGGAAATTGTTCTTCGAGATAACGAACGATTACCTGTCCTTCGGACGTTGGAAATTCTCCGTCCACTTCGCACAACATGAGCAAAAGGTGGTAGCCGGCAACGGGCTTATTGAGTTTATGTGTTTTCTGATACATGGTGCGGCAAAATTAGGGAAGTGGCGCGTGGAAAGGAAAGAAGGGGCGCAGATTTGGAAATATTGTGATTTTGAGCCGGAAATTGCGGTTTTGGCCGCTGTCGGAGAATAGATAATAGCGTGTTAATCAGCAATTTAATTTAATACTTCTCAAATTAACCCCTATTTCCTTTGAGAATTCGAAGGCTGTTGTAATTTTGTCGTCCCGTTAAGGGAAACAGTTCTTTAAAAAAAGCGAAGTAGCTTCACATCCGGCAGATGTAGAGCGTTCCCGCAGCTGCGGGAAAGGTCGCATGTTCTTTGTTAATAGCGGAAGTAGCTCAGTTGGTAGAGCGTAACCTTGCCAAGGTTAAGGTCGCCGGTTCGAGACCGGTCTTCCGCTCATTTTTTTCCTCTCTCCGGAGAGGTTTTTTTTTGTTCGGACGTTTGTTCGAAATTTGTGATGTGCAATCGGCAGATCGGATATTGGCACATCGGAAATCGAGATTGCCTGGGTGGTGGAATTGGTAGACACGAGGGACTTAAAATCCCTTGGCTTCACGGCCGTACGGGTTCAAGTCCCGTCTCGGGTACAACAGTTAAAACAGCGCGTTTTCCCTCTGGAAACGCGCGTTTTTGTTTTCTAACACCAACGCTACCACTGTCAAACATCGAGCTAAGAAGGGGTCAATGCAAAGGCGCTTGGTGTTGAAGCGACTGAACACATCAGCTTTACAAAAGGAAAGGTCAGGGCTTAGTTCAGTGAAAATCCCGTACCTCAACCGTTCGTAAACAGTTAGAATTCCTTTAATTCGAGATCAATTATTTTCGCTCCCGCTTCTCTTTTTCAATTCAACAATTCCGTCGATGCAAAGTTTTTTCTTTGATATTCACGATGGACACATTAAAGTATTTTGCGCCCGTCCCGAATTTCTTAAGGTCGAGGAGAGCGTGCGGACTCATTTGACCAACTGGGGAGTACTTGATCTAATGATTAATTTAGATATTGCAGCCTCATTACAGTATATCGACGTATGCCTTTCATTCACATAATTCTTAAAACGGCGGTGCTTCTGTGGATATGCTTTGTCCCGGTTATTTCAAGTGCGCAGACAGAGCCGGTAAGTCCGCTCATTTATTTCGATAATGGATATTATACGATTGACCGCTTCGATGGAGATTCTGTCGTTCTAAAAGTACAATTGCAACTTAGCGACCATCCGGATTTCAAGGATATGCCCGCTAATCAACCTGAAGTGCGTCTGGAATATTTCAGCGTCCAGGATTCCGCGCGGTTCTACGACTTGTATGAGGAGCGACAATACATCTACAAGGCGTATGTCGATTTCAAGGTAAGTTTTGACAGAATCACCACGCTTGCGCATACGCCAAAGATCATTATCACTGAGTCATACGTGCGCCGTCTGGGAAGCGAGGGATATTCATTTGAAATGGATCGCAGTCCAGTTTTTTCGTCCAAACTCGAAATAGTTAATTGCCATTTGGACACCCTGTTTTGGACCAATATCGATTTCCAGGATTCGGTCTACTGCGACGACCTTGTTTCCAGGCATTGTTTCATAAGCGGCTGTTCCTTCGCGCAACATGTGCTGAT
>DATHKF010000606.1:0-3023 GCA_035489505.1 Bacteroidia bacterium
GTGACAAATACCTGTCTGCCGGACGGCGAAAAACCGAAGGCGTAATTGATACCTCGGGAAAGGTGATCATTCCGTTTAAATACCAGAAGGATGGATTTACCTACACCTGGTCTGACTCCGTTGCGACTTATTTTTCCGTTCGAACGAAAGAAGGTTGCGGCGTGATCAACGACAGCGGACGCGTGATCATTCCGTTTGAATACAATTGGGTACATGTAGAGTATGGAACTGTGATCATGTACCGTAGTGGTCAGGACCGCGATTTCTACACCAAACAGGGAAAACTGATCGGTACCCAGACTTCCGGGCAAACAGAAGTGGGACTTGTGTATGAAGCAAGGGCCACACCCAAGGACTCATTTGTTACGGGAGGCGAGAACCGATGGGGATGGATTTCACCCGATGGACGCTGGCTGAACACTTATTTTTACCGGTACACCGACGAATTCCATTACGGCCTTGCGCGTATTCAAACGGATGACCGGCACTTTGGTTTTGTGGATGAAAAATTTGAAATAGTCATTGAGACGAAATATGAGCGCGCGCTTCCGTTCGATCATGGAGGTATCGCCCTGGTCTTTGAAAAGAAGAACCTGAAAAAAGGAATCGACTACTGGAGCGTGCTTGGTTACATTGATACCCACGGCACCGAATACTGGGAGTAATCGATTAGTTTCCCGATGGCTATCGGGATGCCGATTACCAATTCGTCAATGGCGCTGCTTGCTGTAACTTCTTATGTGTGTTTGGTTATAGGAACATGCGGCTCTTCTTATTTCTCATGCTTCTCTTTTTCGTTTCAGATTCACTGCATGCGCGGCTTCCCGATCGTATCCCGTATCGCAAAGGAAATCTCTGGGGCTTTTGCGACAGCGCAAAGAAAATTCTCATTGAACCGCGGTGGAAAGACGTTGGATATTTCTCTGGCAACGCCGCCAAAGTTTCTGATGGCAGCGACTGGGCCCTGATCGATACTGCGGGCAATCTCATTACGCGGATGAAATACGAATGGATCAGCGACGAGGCCGTGAACGGAACACGAACAGCTTCCCTGTGGAAATACGGAAAACAAGGCGCGATCAACGACCGTGGTGAAGTGGTTGTTCCGTTTGATTACGATTGGCTGATCTGGAGCGGGACTTATCTCCAGGGAATGAAAAACGATCTCACCGGATTTTGGAACTCCGAAGGCAAAGTCGTAATTCCATTTATATACAATGGCCGGGGCGATGTGCCGCGTTCCATGGGAGATTCCGGGTTGTTTGTTGTGCGTGAACCGACAAAAAAACATCATAAACCGGGTCTCTTCGGTGTGATCGATACGGCAGGAAACGTGATCATTCCTTTTGTACACGATTGGATTAACGCCAATGAATGCGGCTCTTTTCAGGATTGGTCGTGGGAAAAAGAGAGGTACACGTATTACGATACGCGGGGAAATGTGATCGACACCACCGGACCTTGCCCGAAGCCAGACCAGTATTACGACAAGGGCCACTTTTCGTACGGCTTTGCACCTTACAGGTTCGATACACTCGAGGGATACGTGAATGAGAAACATGAAATTGTCATTCAACCGGTGTATTGCAGTGCCGGAAGTTTTGGTCCGGACGGACTTGCGCGCGTATCGTACTTCGATCCGGTTTGCGGGAGATGCAAATACTGGGAAGGTGTGATTGACATTCGCGGAACGCAATACTGGGAAAATTGAGTTTCGCAGTTCACCGTTGAGCAGTTCGCAGTTCACCGTTAGCCGGCTCTGGAGGAACGGTGAACTCCTTAACTTTGAACCTTAAACTCAAATTTCCAGTCTTTTTGCCGCAAAACGCCTGATTTTTATCAAAAAGTTTGTTGCGAGCACAAATTCTGCTACATTTGCACTCCAATTTTCAATACAACAAAGTCATGTCAAAGGTTTGCCAGATCACAGGAAAGAAGACCATCACAGGTAACAACGTTTCTCACTCGAACCGTCGTACCAAGCGTACTTTCCAACCGAATATTCACTCGAAGCGTTTCTTCCTGGAATCAGAAAAGAAATGGATCACTTTGAAAGTGACAACTTCAGGTATGCGTACCATCAACAAAATCGGTCTCGAACAGGCCCTCAAGCGCGCGAAAGAAAAAGGCTTTATTGCTTAACCGAATTATATTAAAACGCACAGACGCTGCCTCAAAAGGGCGGCGTTTTTTTTTGTCGGTCGCTTCGCTCAAATTAACCATGAAATATTTTCGGAATGGTACACGGAAAACACAGAATGCGCGGAACTCCACAGAATTTAAGTCTGTAATTTTTTTTTCGTGAAATTCTGTGGTTTCTGTGCATTCCGTGTATTTAAGAAACACAGATCGCGCAGCGATCATCCGTGAAAATCCGTTTTTTCTGTGGGCGCCGGAGGCGCATCCGCGTACCATTAAGAAACACAAATTGCATAGCAATTTCGCCGCACCCCCGTGGTAAAAAAAGCAGTGGTTATTCCTTCACGAAGCGCCCGCTTCCCTCAGCCTTCTCATCAGACCACATCGTCCAGTAGTAAACTCCACTGGCAAGCTTCGCTACTGAAACAGTAAGAGAAGAGTTGTTGACGGGTACACGCATCACCTCACGTCCCAATACATCAGTGACCGTACAATACTGCAAATCCGAAACGGTTGCATTCACCTGGATGGTCAGTACATCTGTCGCCGGATTCGGAAAAACGTTGAATGCAGATGCAGATGTCTCTTCAATTCCCGCAGGAGAGCACGGACATTGCGTAAAACACTGGACAAACAGAAAACTTCCCTGGCCGGTGGCGTGAACGGAAGTGGTATCACCTGTAATCAGGTTCACGCCAATGAGCAGGTCCGGGGCGCCGGAATAATAATACGTGCCCGTCGCAAAGTCAATGCAGTTTCCTCCACCCGACGGTTTCCACCAGCCCTGGTACCAGAACAAATTGCTCACGTGTGTAACTACGCCCGTCAGCGGATCAACCGTGGACAGAAATTTCACATCTTCATTCTGGCTCGCGGAGAGTCCG
>DATHKF010000607.1:0-2427 GCA_035489505.1 Bacteroidia bacterium
GCTGCAGTGAACGCGGTAAACGATGGAAGTGGTGGAGGTGGTGCAGGCGGCACCGTATTGCTGGAAGTAGCAGCGTACGCAATCAACGCGGCTTGTCCGTTAGTTATTTCCGCGAATGGAGGCAATGGCGGTTCCAGTGTGACTTCCGGAGCGCATGGCGGCGGAGGTGGTGGAGGACAAGGTGCAGTGATTTTTTCCGGCGCTCAACCAGTGAGTAATGTGACTACGCAAACCACAGTGGGCATTGGCGGATCGAGCTGTGTGGGTTGTACTACATCGCAGAATGGCTCCAATGGAAGCGGTACGAACAATTCCGGTATTCTTATCGGGAATCAGAATCCATTACCGGTAGAGTTATTGAACTTCAGCGGTATCCAGAATGGAAGCCAGGTTGATCTGACGTGGCAGACCGCCACAGAAATCGACAACGATTATTTCATTGTGGAACACATGGATGCTGCCGGAAATAAAAAAGAACTTGGACCGGTTGACGGAGCGGGTAATTCCTCGCAATTATTGAATTACCGGTTGACCGATTTTACACCGGACCAGGGAGTAAATTATTACCGCCTGAGACAGGTCGACTTTAACGGAACAACCGATTATTCAGAATGGATCGCCGTGGATTTCGCCGGAACAGATCAGCACGTTTCTGTATTCCCGAATCCTACGACCGGCACACTGCAGGTTTTGTTTTCGGGTTATAGCGACCAACAGGTTACAGTAACGATCACCGATATTTCGGGTCGCCAGGTCAGTGAAAAACAGGTGCAGATTACCGGCTCCGAATCAACACTGAACTTTGACCTGGAGGAGGAACCGGCGGGCATTTACTTCCTGAGTGTTACGTTCGGAGATAAGCGGAACGTTTATCGCGTGGTGCGTTATTAAAAGCTCCCTGCCCGGTTATTGCGGGCAACTTACGGCGGCTGAAACCGTCTCATTGGCAAAGCGGGTTGTACGGGAGTTCAGAAAACCTCTGAATCAAACCTTTTCACTATCTTTGCCCGCTTATTGGATATGGCTGGTAGACTTTTTATAGCATTTTCGTTGATTTTCGCTCTTTTAGCAGGTGGCTGCAATGGATTTTCAAAAATCCAGAAAAGTACCGATCTCAACCTGAAATTTACCAAGGCCAAAGAGTATTACGCGAGCGGCGATTACGTGAAGGCGCAGATGCTGTTTGATGAGCTTTATGCGGTGATGCGTAACACCAACAATGGCGAAGACGTTCTTTTTTATCTTGCTTATTCAAATTACAAGCTGGGCGATTACATCCTGGCAGGTTACCAGTTCCGCGTGTTTTACCGGAGTTATCCGTTAAGCGCACGCGCGGAGGAATGCCTGTACATGAGCGCATATTGTCACTACCTGATCTCGCCTTCTTACAGTCTCGATCAGTACGACACGTATCTCGCGATTGACCAGTTTCAGTATTTCGTACAGATGTTCCCGAACAGCGAACGCGTCAAAGAATGCAACAAGCTGATTGACGCGCTTCACGAGAAATTGCAGAAGAAGCAGTTCGAAATTGCAAAAATGTACCTGAACATCAGCCAGTACAAAGCAGCAATTACGTCTTTCGAGATTTTGCTGCACGATTACCCGGATTCGAAATACAGGGAAGAATCGATGTTCCTGCTGATCAAGGCGAAATATTACCTCGCGGTGAACAGCATTGAAGAGAAAAAAGAACAACGGATTAAAGAAGCATTGACCCAATACAATTCGTTTGCCGCTCAATTCCCGGAAAGTGAATTCAGCGGAGACGCGAAAACGTTTTACGACAAGATCATCAAGTTGCAGAACGATTTCAACGAAGACAAAAAAAGCAGGTAACAACTAATACATTATCCAATGGTAGATTTCAAAAAATCAAACGCTGAAGTAACAACAGTTACACGCGATCTTCGCAACCTGGATACCGAAACCGGTAACCTTTATGAGTCTGTTGCGATCATTGCCAAGCGTGCAAACCAGATCAGTGCCGAACTGAAAGAAGAACTTACCGGGAAACTGAATGAGTTCGCTTCACATACCGATAACCTCGAAGAAGTATTCGAGAACCGTGAGCAGATTGAAATCTCCAAGTTCTACGAACGTCTTCCTAAGCCGGTAAATATTGCCATCCAGGAATTCACTGAAGGCAAAGTTTACCACCGCAACCCGAACAAGGAGCAGGAGTAAAAACATGATTCAATTCAGTAACAGACATGGTAGCTTTTTCTGCCATGTCTTTGCTGTTTAATGACGTCCCATGCTCACAGGAAAAAAGATCATCATCGGAATCACCGGCGGAATTGCGGCGTACAAAACGCCACTCCTCGTGCGGTTGCTGGTGAAAGCCGGTGCGGAAGTCCAGGTGATCATGACTCCTTCGGCGCATGAATTTGTAACGCCCTTAACGCTGGCCACACTCTCGAAGAA
>DATHKF010000608.1:0-2726 GCA_035489505.1 Bacteroidia bacterium
GTATAATCCGGTTGTGGGCGCAACCAACTACCGGATTAAAATCGAGAATGCGTCACTCGGATACAGCCAGATTCGCGTGAAAGGAAATAACGGAACGTACATCAGCATGAACAATTTCTCCGGGCTGCAGATCAACATGACGTATACGGTGACCATCGCTTCGTATGTAGGTGGAATCTGGAGTGCTTACGGACCGCCATGCACCATTACGATGAGCGGAAGTACACGGCACGCAGAATTTTCCGGAGACGAACAACCGGCATTCAACTTCGCGATCCTGATGTACCCGAATCCGCTTGGCGACAACGTTGATCCGACAGTGAACATCACAGGCGCTGATGGACAGGCCGCGACGATCAACATCGTTGACATCACCGGACGTGTGATTACTACGTACGAAATACAAGTGACGGGTGATAACTACTCGACTGTGCTCGAAGGATTCCCTGATCTTGTTGCAGGAATTTATTTCATGCAGGTTCAGGTGGGTAGCCAGGTGCAGAAGCATAAATTTATTGCGGAGTAAAGAAATTTGTTTTACGAAAAATCCGGGTGCGTTGTGCATCCAGATTTTTTGTCCTGAAATCTGATGGGTATGGACACGCGTATTACATGAAAAACTAACCGCATGCGGTTAGTTCCGTTCCATTCGTTTCACATACTTTTCGGTATTGCCGTACAGTTGAGCGGGAAATTCAACCACATGTAAACCTTAACGGCATATTCATTTAATAATATTACATATGCAATTTTAAGGGATACATTGCGTCACCTCCCCGACCAGTTGCATTTTCTTCTTTGCAGGAAGATTATCAGTACACGATAATCTTCTGGTAAAACAACGCGATGGCTTTACATTATTCCAAATAATAAACGCTAAACATAACCCCAATGAAAAACAACTCTCCCAACAGCAGAAGCAAAATGATTCTGTTTGCAATGGCCCTGTTCGCCTTGTTCAGCAGCAGCTACGCACAAAATCCTTCCTTGAAAGTATTTGAAGAATGGCGCGACACCGTAGGAAGTCAGAACACGTTTTATAAAGCCTCGACAATAACCATTCCCGGAACAACGCATGTCCTTGTGTGTGGAGCAACGCTGAACGGAAATGGAAACGGAGATTACGACATGCTCGTTGAAAAGATCGATGGCACGGGAACTGTACTCTGGGCACAGCAATATGACGGCCCCGGTCACGGTGATGATATTATCTGTGCGTTTGCGATCCAGGAGGAAGCGCCTTCTTTAATACATATAGCGGTTCTGGAACAGATGCGGATGCAATATTGGTTGAATTTAATTCAAACGGTGTGGTTCAATGGGCTACGTATTTTGGAGGAGAGGGAAATGAATCAAGCATCGTCATCGCACCTGACGGTAAGTTTTCGCTAGCTATCGATCCCGTAAATCCCAATGTGTTATATCTTGTTGGCTACACTACAAGCACTCCGGCAAATTTTCCATACTTCAACGTGACAGGAAATGAATATTATGATTTTTGGATTTGTAAGTGGGGCGCGAGGATTTATAGCGAAATTTGATTCAAGAATGTCTCAGTGGATTACCACATTCGGCGGAGGACCTAACACTTGGGCCAGGGATGTAATAGTGGATGAGAATCAAAATGTATACGTGGTTGGTATTACTGCAACTAGCACTTATTCCTCCAACACTTGTGTGGTTCCCAACAGTCCCAATACCGAATTTCCCGATTGTTCGGGTAACAATCTATTTCATCAGTCATCCTATGGCGGTTCTGCAAGTGGCGATGGTTTTATTATGTCTTTTGACCAAGACGGTATTTTGATTTGGTCAACTTATATTGGGGGAAATGATCCGGATGTGGCACAAGGAATAACATATGATCCTACATTTGATCGGATTTATGTATGCGGTTTTTCAAGAAGTTACTCTGGATTTCCTGTTGCTAATCCGCAAACTGGCAACTTTCAACAATCATCCAACGCAAGTATCTCTAACTACGACGCTACTTTGTGCAGATTTGACGTAAGTGGAATTGTGTCAGTTCCGGAAGAATCTTTTCAACCGCACACCTTGAACATCCATCCGAATCCTACTAGTAACATTTTGTTGTTCGATATTGGAAATGCACGTGACTCCGAAGTTGACATAACGATAACCAATGTTTTAGGACAGACAATTCTTATCGAGCATCGTTCAATTGTCGCAGAATCCAGAAATAATGAAATTCTCCTTCCGTACCTGGCGGAAGGTTTATACACAATTGTTATCGAGAGTGAAGGGATAGTCTATGTTAATAAATTTGTAGTACAATGGTGAAAATTTGTATTGCTGGTATATCGATCTTACTTGCTACTATAAGCGCAAGAAGTCAAGATATTAAAGGCGGTGAAATAACCGTAAATTCCATTAATTCACCGTTGCATGTTGAAGCAACGGTGAATTTTTACGTTCAAGAGAGTCAGGACATATCGCGTCCTCATGTTATTCTTAATTGGGGCGACGGGATGTTTGATACGTTGTTTTCGGCAATTCCGCAATCGTTAATTCTGGATACACGTTTGTATGTCTATAGCGGGCAACATACGTACGCCAATTACGGCACTTATATTTTGAGTTTACGCGACAGTTTTCGTCTATCCGAAATATGTAATGTGGGGCAAAATCCTGAAACTTTTTTCGTCCCCGCGCAAATATCAATTTATCCATTCCTTGGGATGAACAATACTCCTGTTCCTACCTCG
>DATHKF010000609.1:0-3557 GCA_035489505.1 Bacteroidia bacterium
CATACGAAGTTCCGCCTAATGTTCCGGTATTGCTCAAAGTCTCGCTGTATGCGGTTCCGGCAACTCCGTTAGATACAGAGCTGGGAGTTACAGTTACAGTAGGACATACATACGGCGTGTACTGGAACGCATCAATCCCGATGTAATCCGAATTGGTTCCGGAGAATCCGGCGCCGGTTACGTGATAACGGAAAGCTACGCGTCCGGAAGTCGGAGCCGACAATCCGCTGATGGTGATTGTGTACTGCGTCCACACGGTTGGATAAACGCCCAGCACCAGTGAAGGATTGATTGCGAGCAACGTGGTGGTGAAATCGCCAACTGTAGTTGCGTTGGTTCCTGCATTTGCACTTGCACCGTTTGTGCTCAGGCGAACCTCGAGACGGTCAGCATAAGCATCCGGGGCAACTTTGCGCGTGTAGAACGTGATCACGTCGCCGTTGCGCAACGTACGGGTAGGCATGATCATCCAGTTGCTGATCGTTCCTGTGTTCCCGGTGTTGTTATAGTTTGCACCGATGTACGCATTCGCCGCACCGTTGTACGAATCAAACGGTCCGCCGGCTGCTATGTTGTTGCCCTGGAACCAGTTCGTTGATCCAACAGGGGTACTGAGGTTTTGCAACGACCAGCCGTTTCCCGCAAGGAGAGTGATATCGTCGAAGTTTTCGGTAATGGCTTGCCCGAACAGCGAGCCTGAAGTGGCCAGCAAACCTGCAGCAAACCCTAAAATTCTGGGAGTAGAAAATTGTTTCATGATTTTCGTGTTTTTGGGTTTCGTTTACCTGTTTGAATTGGTTTGTGGAGCAAGGAGTTTTTCTACAAGCGCAATTTCACGTTTCAACGCATCGGTAAGCGAAGCATTGGTTGAAGCGGCATGCTGCTTTTTTAATTCCGCGAGGTATGCATTGCACGCAGTTGTGAAGTTTTCCTTCGCCGTAACTCCGGCAGCCCGCGAGCTCGCCGCACTGGCATCGACCTGTTTCTGCGTTGCGTTCACGTCAGCCGCAAGTTGACTGAGTGAAGTAATTTCCTGGAGAAGCGGTTCATTACCGACAACTCCTGTTTTCCCTTCTGTGCTCTGAGCGTATGCAACGCTTCCGACCAGCAGAAATAAAACAATAAACATGTTCTTCATTGGCATGAGATTTTGGTTTGAATAAAAGGTGAGAATTAATTAGGCTGCACCAAAATAGATCATTTCGTGGAACTGGAAAAACGAAAATTTGCTTATAGTCGGAATTTTTGCAGATCAGGTAAGCTGCTTTGTTACCCGATCAGAGAGGCGAGGAGAAGTCCTGCAATTCCGATTAGCTTATGTTTTCGCGCAATTTCAATCGCTTCTACCTTATTATGCGCCTGGAGTTTGGCATAAATATTTTCGATGTGCTTGCGAACGGTCTTGGGCGAAATAAATAGTTTATCACCTATCGCCTGGTACGTTTCACCGGTAACCAGCTGTTCTAGGATCTCCATTTCCCGTTTCGTGAGATCAAAATCATTTTTTTCAGGCAAGGCTTCGGTACGATTTCCCCGAACAAGCTGGAGGGTTTTACTTGCGATCTGCGGCGACATAGGCGCGCCACCTTCAATGGCTTCCTCAATGGCACTCAGCAGGCGTGCCGGTTTCGAATCTTTGAGCAGGTAACCGTTGGCACCGGCAAGAATGGCATTGAAAATATTATTGCCGTCATCAAAAACGGTGAGCATAACAATTTTCAAACCGGGAAATTGTTTTCGTGCCAGTGCGGTAGCTTCAATCCCGTTCATCACCGGCATGTTGATGTCTACCAGCACAAGATCAACCGCATGCTGTTTCAACTGATCAATCAGTTCTTTTCCATTGGCAGCGGTGAACACCATTTCGACATTTTCAAAATTCGAAACGCTGTCGCTGATTGCTTCACGCAAGTGTGGAATATCTTCTGCAAGGCCAATTCTGATTTTCATGGTTCAAAGTAACCGGATACGTTTGGATTTCTTATACGTCAATTGCCCTAAATGATATTTTTTTGCCGCAGATTTTTCCTGTATAAATAAGGTAGCTGCTCCTTCAAGATACTGAAAGTTAATGAACCACGGCGACACTGCGACACGGCGTTTAATATTTGATAACCCTAGCTCACGTCGGCACGGCTCAGGTAAATATCACTTCGTGATAGTATGACACTAACACATGTGAGTAGCACATTAAATCGCGAAGCGATTTACTCCGCGCCGCGTCGCGCGGGAAACTGATAAGTGATGCGCTGTGTCGCTGTGTCGCTGTGTCGCCGTGGTTAGATAATTAAAAACGCCTTAATTGTTATTCCATAACAAGTGAACCGTAGTTCCTTCTTCACCCGATTCAAACGTAAGCACAGCATTGGCCAGTTTCGCACGCTGACGCATGTTCTGTAACCCATAATGGCCTTGCTTGTCCGGTGTATCCGGAAGACCGCAACCATTGTCGCGCACCTGTACGTTCAGCACGGCATCGCTGTAGTTTACGGTTACGTGCAACAACGTCCCCGATGAATGCCGGAAAGCATTGTTGATGGCTTCCTGCACGATGCGGTGAATTTCAATCGCCACTGCAGGATTGATCACAACGTCTTCACCGGATCGTTCCACTTTTCCGGAAAACACCGCATTCGTTTCACTGAGTTGCGATACATATTGTTTCCAACGACCAGTGAGTTCCGATAAACTGATCTGTGCGGAATTGATCGCCCAGATACTTTCACGCAACTGGTCCATCGTGCCGCGTGCAAATTCGCTGAGTTCATCGAGGCGCTCTGATTCGGCACCCGCAGCAGGATGTTTGTCCAGCCGGAACGAAAGATTATCCAGCGATGAAATAACATACGTAAGCTGCGCACCTACGTTATCATGCAGGTCACGCGAGATGCGTTCTTTCTCGTTCCTGATTTTTTCCTGCACCTGCAGAACTTCCAGTTGCTTGCGCAATTTCCGCTGGGAAATGTAGCGCACAATCAACCCGGTGGACAAAACGATGCCTGCAAGTACCAGTAGTCGGAACCACGTCATCGCATAGAACGGCGTTTCAATAATTATCGGGAGCTGAAGAATTTTTTCCGACCAGGGCTCGCCCGAAATTTTGTAACGCACCTGCAGTGTGTACTGCCCATACGGAAGATTCGTATAAACCGCCAGGCGGTTGGCGGCCTCGGTAGCGTGCCACGCCGAATCAAATCCATCCAGTCGGTATTCATACCGGATCTTATCCTGGTTCCGGAAGTCGATCGCTGTAAATTCGACCGTTATGTTTTTCTCATCCGGCGAAAGAACGAGGAGCGTGTCGGACGGAAGCAAATGGTTTTTATAATTAACCAGCAACCGGGTGATCACGGGACGTGCTTCCGATTGGACTTCACTGAAATCTTCCGGGTTAAATTGGACGGGGCCTGCGGCTGATCCGAAATACAACATCCCATTGGCAGGATTTCGCGAGTGTTTGTTGATCACAAATTCATTGCTGGGAAGTCCGTCGCGCATGGTGTAGTTCCGCGAAACACCACTGCGCGGATCCAACACGACCAGCCCTTCATTGGTAC
>DATHKF010000610.1:0-5158 GCA_035489505.1 Bacteroidia bacterium
GAAGTTTAACGGTGAAAACAGGTTTAATGAACGCGTAAAACCTTCGGCAACCTCTGCAATGAATTTTTTTGTTGTGTATAAACGAAATACAGTTGTGGTGTTGCCGCAGTTGCAGTTGTATGTAGAACATACGGATGGTTATTCGGTGAACGAGAGTATGCAACCCGGCTCAGCGATGAGCATGATTATGGGTGGTGCAGGATGCGACGCGTATTTCGGAAGATTGGGCGCGCATATTTCACTCCAGTTGCCCATTGCTCAAAAAGAAATTCCGGATGTTCCCGGTGCAACATTCCGCGGGGTCGTCGGACTTTCGTGGAATATTAATCAAACAAATTATTTACTCGATTAAAACAACGAACATGAAAAAGATAATTATCCCCGTTGCCTGTGCAGCGCTTTTTATTTCCGGCTGCTCCAAAGAAGGCATCGACGGCGATGCGATACTGGTTGTAAAACCTGCTCACCATTCTGTGCCAATCGTGAGTACGGCAGCGTACCGCGACAGCGTATTTGTTAAGTTCAACGTGAAAGATGTTCCTGCTGATCCTACACACGATTACGATTTACTCGTGGTTGGTGAAGTCGGGGAAGATCACATTCACGTGGAGGGTTTGAAATGGGGAGATTATTCCGTGTATTGCGCGGGTTGGGATACCGCAGGTAACCAGCGTGTTATTGGAGGCGTTCACGTGAAGATCAAGCGGAAGGAACGGAAGAATGAGATTGTGCTGGATGTTCCGGTAACGGAGTAGGGCAGTGCGCAGTAAAAAAAGTGCGCAGTACGCAGTGGTTAGTACGCAGTTTCGCCTGCGGCAGCAAGGATTTTTTTGTGTAATGATATTCGACCCCTTCAGGGTCGGGAGGCAGCCCTTTCACTTCGTTCAAGGGACATGTGATCCCTTCGGGATCATAAGAACCCAACGGTTTCCACGACTTCGGAGAAGTCGCATGTCCCTTGAACGAAGTGAAAGGGTGTTGACACGCACGACCCTGAAGGGGTCGAATATCACTAACCCCGGGTGAGATCCGCAGGATCGTAACCTGGGTTAGTGATCAAAAAAATAAAAATTCCTTGCTGCCGCAGGCGCTTACGGCGCACTGCGTACTTCCTCACTGCGCACTGCTTTCTTGTCTTTAATGAGCCACACCACCAGCAACGGAAACAACAACAAATCCGTAAGCACGGCCACAAAGAGCGTGATGCTTACCAGCAATCCGAAATAAAACGTGCTTTCGAAACCGGAAGTGATCAGCGAGAAAAATCCGCCGCATAAGATGAGCGAAGTAACGATCACCGCTTTCCCGGTGGAGAGGAAAGAACGTTTGACGCAATACAACACGCGTTTTCCTTTGCCCATTTCGAGTTTGAGACGCGCGAGAAAATGGATCGTATCATCCGTGGCAATGCCAAACGCGATCGAGAAAATGATCGACGTTGCCGATTTCATTTCGATGCCGAAGTAGCCCATAATACCACCGATGACCACAATCGGAAAAAGATTGGGTACGATGGCAATCAGCATCATTCTCCAATTGCGGTGAATGAGCGCGCTGATCAAAGCCACCACGAGAATAGATATGAGTAATCCCTGCAGGGTGTTGTCGACAAGATATTTATTGTTCTTGTCGAGCATAAGCGCTGCACCGGTGAGATGAACTTTGATCGGTTTCATCACTGGTTCATTTTTCATGAATGTATCAAGAGATGCACCGCGTTCGAGGAAAATTTTGCTGCCGATGTCCGGCATCTTCCCGGTAACCCGCGCTTGTTTCCCGTCTTTGGTTACCAGGTTTTTCATCTCTTTCCGTTTCCGGAATTGTTCCATCTGGTCGGTGAGCGCTACGATGTCTTCATCGGCCTGCGGCATTACGAAGTAGGCATTGTTGCCGTTGTTCAGCGCTTTATTCATCCCTTTCACCAGGGTGGCCGGTGAAATGATAAAGCCAACACCAAAATCATCGCGAAGATATTTTTCCAGCCTGTCGATGGCTTTGAGTTCGGCCGGGTTCCACAACGATGATGTCGTATCCGCAGGTGTGATCAGAATTTCAAACGGGCGAACACCCGAATAATTTTTCTCAAAGAATTCGAAATCCTGGCGCAGTTCATCTTTGCGCGTGAGGCCTTCAATGAGATGGTTGTTCAGTTCTATGCGCGTGATTCCATATACACTGATTCCGGCGAGCAGTACTGCACCTACGGTAATGGCTTTTCCATTGCGGAAAACCCAGAGCAGCATGCGGTGCAATTGTTTGTGCCAGAAATCGGATTGAAATTTCTTCTGCGCAATTTTTGGCGTGGGCAGGAGATACAGCACCAGCGGCATGATGGAATAGGAGAGAATGAAGGCGATAAACACGCCCAGTGAAGTATAGAGACCAAAATCGCGAATGGGCAATACGTGTGAATTGAGCAGCGTTAAAAATCCGAGCGACGTAGTGATGAGTGTAATGAAAGTGGCAAATCCTGTTTCGCGGATTGTTTTGATCAGCGCATCAAACTTGTCGGTGTTTCCCGAGCGCAATTCCTCCACGTATTTCGTAACGAGGTGCACCACGTCCGACATACCGACCACGAACATCATCGTTGGAAGTAAAATCGTCATGATGTCCAGCGCTTTGCCGGTGGCGGTCATGAGTGCTAACGTCCATACAATGGACAACAGGACAATAACAACCGGAACCCATACGCCCCAGAACGAACGGAAGGAAATGAACAGGAAGAGGACCACCAGGAAAAATGATGCAATGAAAAACTGCACAAATTCGCCACTGATCTTTTCGAGATAGACTTTCTGTCCACGCGCTTTGCTGGCTGTGTAAATGCCATCGAATTGGTAACGCGCAAGTTCGGTATTGATGTTGGCCAGCAATGAATCTGATTTTGCTTTCGAGATTCCTTCAGTAGTCTTGATGTAAATAGAAACGGATTTCGCATCCCGCGCGAAGAACGATCCAACCAGTTCTTCTGACCCGTAGATCTGTGCAGAGTCGGACGCAAAACGTTCGGGTTCGCCAAGATGGATCAACGGAATTTTTACGGGACCGAAACCGGTGATGATGAGATTTTCGAGCGTCGTTGGCGATGAAATGTAGGTTACATCGGGTACATTTTTCAGCGAGTCGGAGAGTGCAGAAATTTTGTCCAGAAAATCCTCCCGGAAAATTCCTTTTTTATTTTCAATGGCCAGGAGAATGAACTCATTGTCGTATTCAAACGTTTGACGGAATTCAAGATATTCATCGAGGTCGGGATCATTGGTTGGAAAAAATGATTCGAAATCGTAATCGAAACGGATCTTGCGCAACTCATAGATGGAAAGGCCGGTAACAATGAAAACAAATCCGAGTGCAATGAAAGCGAGTTTTCGAAAATGTTTACGGATGAACTCCATAAGAAGGGGGCAATATTTGCCGCTAGGACTCTGAGGTGCAAAGTTACATGAAGATTGGGGGATTAATGGCCGCAAAGGCGCAGAGATCGCAAAGATTTTCGCAAAGGTGTTTCCTGATGTGATATTTATTGCTGTTTAATAGGAACGCGGATCCGCCGCGGCGGACGCTGCGCTTGGGGCGCGGATTGTAAAGGATTTTCGCGGATTTGAATCGCTGCGCGATTAGTGTTATTCAAGCGTTACCTAATGGTACGCGGATACCAGCTCCGCTGGTTGACTGAAAAAACGGATTTGGACGGATGATCGCTGCGCGATCTGGGTTACTCAAGCGGTTATTTCGACGCAAACAAAAAATCCGTTTTTGATCCACTTAATCCGCATCCTATTAAGTTACGAATCTCAATCCTTCGAGATGTGTTGCTCAAGTGGTACTTAATAGGAACGCGGACCGTTCGCTACGCTCACGGCACGGATCAGGCGGATTACCGCGGATGATCGCTGCGCGATCTGTGGTACTTGTGGATCGCTTCGCGAAGCAGATTGTCACGGATTTGATCGCTGCGCGATCTGGGTTACTCAAGCGGTTACTGCGACGAAAACAAAAATCCGTTTTGATCCGCTCAATCCGCATTCTATTAAGTTATGCAATCACCCAGCGATTGCTTTGCTCCCTTCAACAATACCTTTGCGTTTTCCCTTGCGAACTCTGCGGCTATTGTATCAAAAAAAAATCCCCCCGACATGACCGGAGAGATTTAATGGGAGGATAATCGCGTTATGCCTTTTTGACATTAACCGCATTTAAGCCTTTGCGACCTTCGGAAACGTCGAAAGTAACTTTGTCGCCCGAATTAACCGGTTGGTCAATAAGCCCTGTGATGTGCAAAAACACTTCGCCTCCGGTTGCGTCGTCAGTAATGAAACCATATCCTTTGGTTGCATTAAAAAATTTAATTGTCCCTGTTTTCATTGTATAAAATAAATAATTGTTGGTATCTGAAAGGTAAATTATTTTTTAAAAAAATCACAGTGCGGGCAATATTTTTTCGTGGAACGATTGAGGGAATGGTTGTTCGAGGGCGGGTTCGTCACTGCGAGGCACGAAGCAGTCCCCGCTTCGAAGGAAGATCGAAGTCAATTTGCCTTCGAAGCGGGGATTGCTTCGCGCAAGGGCGCTCGCAATGACGGCCCCGAACTCCATACTTTTGTCGTAATTTCAAGCACGTGAAGAAGGTCCTGCTTTTTAATCCCCGTTCCGCTGAGCACAAATGGCGGATTCCAAACTCGGTATTGCAGGTTGCGGCTTCCATCGAAAGGCAGTTTGAGTGGGTGATCGTTGATGCCAATCGCGAAACTGATCCCTGGAATACCATTGACCGGTACCTGTCTACCGGGGAATTCGCGTATTTCGGTTCTACCGTTATGCCCGGGCCCCAGCTCAAGCAGGCTATCCCATTTTCGCGCCAGGTCAGGAAGGAATATCCGTCGGTACACATCATCTGGGGAGGATATTTTCCCTCCAATCAATACAAGGTTTGCCTCGAATCGGGATTTGTGGATGTGGTGATCAATGGCCCCGGCGATAAGTGTTTTCCGGAATTGCTTACACGCTGGGAACAGAACAACCTCGACTGGGAAGACATTCCCAACCTGGTGTACCATTCGGAGGGAAAGATGGTGACCACGCGCAAAGATGAAATCTACGACCAGGATACATTGCCGGCATTACCGTTCGATAAACTGGAGCGTTTTTATTCGCT
>DATHKF010000611.1:0-2803 GCA_035489505.1 Bacteroidia bacterium
AATTAAAACCCAGCGAATCCCTCCGCATGCGCATCTATCGCCTTAATCGTCGCTTCATCATGCAACACACCTTCTGCATTGATCACATCATTGATGCGTGAAATGGGAAGATGAAACGGATAAATGGTGATGCCGAGATAATGAAACGCACTGCTCAGCTGGTCGAGACCGCGGAGATTTCCTCCCCTGCCCGATCCCAGGCCGGTAAGGGCCACTTTTTTTCCTTTCAGATCGCGGGGATGAATGGCATCGATGACCAGCTTCAGAATTCCCGGAAAAGTGCCTTGGTATTCAGGGACCACAAGGAGGATTTTTTCGACCTGCCGAACGTATGTCGCAACTTGATTCTGAAAATCAGGAGATTGCTTGTCGGACATCCACGTCGAAGAAAAATCGGCCGGAAGTTCTTTCAGGTCAAAAATCTGAGCGTCAATTCCCTTTTCCCGGAAATGCGCCAGGTAGGCCTCGGCAATCTTAATCGTTTTATTTCCAGTGCGGTTGGTGCCAGAGAGTATCGTGATCATTGTTAACGATTCGCGGTTATTGTTCAAAAGTCTGTCCCCTGATCTGGTGCCAAAATCTGTACCTTCGGACGAAAATTCAGCGGAGATATTCTCTGCTAAATAACGCATTTTTCGTTATTGTTCTGACATAACGACAGCATCAGAGAATCGGCAGCATGAAAATTACGTATTACGGACATTCCTGTTTTGGCGTTGAAGTCAAGGGCAAACATCTTTTGTTCGACCCGTTCATTTCACCCAACCCGCTTGCAGCAGGAATTGATGTAGATAAAATACCCGCCGATTTTATTCTCCTTTCGCACGGACACGAAGATCACGTGGCCGATTGTGTACGCATTGCGAAACGCACAGGGGCAACCGTAATCTCTTCCTGGGAAATTCACAACTGGCTCAATAAACAGGGCATTGAGAAAACCCGCCCGATGAATGTAGGTGGAAAATGGATGACCGATTTCGGAAAAGTGAAATGTGTGGTGGCCATCCATTCGAGCAGTTTGCCTGATGGATCGTACGGTGGAAATCCCATGGGATTCGTGATTGAAAGTGACGAAGGAAATTTTTATTTCGCAGGAGATACAGCATTAACGCTCGACATGAAACTGATCGGGGTTTACCGGAAAATTGATTTCGCTTTCCTTCCGATTGGCGACAATTTCACAATGGGTATCGACAATGCCATCATCGCGAGCAATTTTATCGAATGCAATTCAGTGATCGGCATGCATTACAACACGTTTCCGTACATCATGATCGATGAGCAGGAAGCAGTGAGAAGCTTTACGCGTGCCGGCAAAAAACTTACGCTGATCAAAACCGGCGACACCATTACAAAACCAGGAGAAGTGTAGATATGGGAAAAATTATAGCAATAGCGAACCAGAAAGGCGGCGTTGGGAAAACAACAACGGCCATTAATTTAGCTGCAAGTTTTGCAGTGCTGGAGCATCGCACCTTGCTCGTGGATGCAGATCCGCAGGCCAATGCAACATCGGGTGTTGGGTTCGACCCGAAAAATGTGAAGACAAGCATTTACGAATGTATCATCGACGGAAAAGATCCGCGTGATATTGTGTTGCAAACCACTACACCCAACCTGGATATTCTTCCGGCGCACATCGATCTCGTTGGTGCGGAAATTGAAATGATCAACCTTCCCAACCGCGAGCGCATGATGAAAGCCGCATTGGAGAAGATCAAAAAAGATTACGACTTTATCATCATCGATTGCTCACCGTCGCTGGGCCTCGTTACCGTAAACGCACTGAGCGCTGCAGATTCTGTAATTGTTCCGGTACAATGTGAATATTTTGCATTGGAAGGATTGGGCAAACTGCTCAACACGATCAAGATCATTCAAACACGTCTCAACCCGGAACTCGCCATTGAAGGAATCCTGCTGACGATGTATGACATCCGTCTGCGTCTCAGCAACCAGGTGGTAGAAGAAGTGAAAACACATTTTCAGTCCATGGTGTTCGACACCATCGTTCAGCGCAACACTAAACTGGGTGAAGCGCCAAGCTTCGGTGAAACGATCATCATGCACGATGCGACCAGCAAAGGCGCAATCAATTATCTCAATCTCGCCCGTGAAATTCTGCAGAAGAACAACATGACGCGGTTGAGTGATGAAGAGAAAATTATAAATATAACGCAAGGCTAGCAACGCTTGTCAACCTCGGCTCCGCTCGGTTTGACAAGCGGGCACGATCGCGACCCTGTTGATTTCAAATAAGACACAAAAAGATGAGTACCAAACGCAACGCATTAGGAAAAGGATTGAGCGCATTGCTGGAAAATGCGAATACGGATATTACATCCAACCGTATTGCCGGTGAAGTATCTGCAGTGGTTGGCGCAGTGAGCAATATTCCGTTGAAGCAGATTGAAGCGAACCCTTTCCAGCCGCGTACCCATTTCGAAGAAGAAGCCCTGCAGGAACTTGCGGACTCACTGAAACTGCATGGAATTATTCAACCCGTTGCCGTACGCAAAATGGGTTACGATAAATTCCAGCTCATTTCCGGTGAGCGCCGTTTCCGTGCCGCACAGCTCGCAGGACTGGAAGTTATTCCGGCATACGTGCGCGTGGCCAACGACCAGGCGATGCTCGAAATGGCACTGGTGGAAAACATCCAGCGCGAGAATTTAGATGCGATCGAAATTGCGATCAGCTACAAACGTTTGATCGACGAGTGCCACCTCACGCAGGAACAGCTTGCCGATAAAGTAAGCAAGCAGCGTGCAACGGTAACCAATTATCTCCGCTTGCTGAAATT
>DATHKF010000612.1:0-8380 GCA_035489505.1 Bacteroidia bacterium
CAGGAATGTGAACACGGATTGTTTCTTCACAATATCGGTATGGAGATGCTCACGGAGCTGCATACACGTCCTGCGATACATGTCAATATGCAGGACGAAGAAATATGTAAGGAACGTGAGGACATGATCCTGCGCATTCAGAAACTGGCAGACAATTATTACCGTTCGGTGTGGAATCATCTCAACGCCGAAGAACAATTTGTTTTGTATGACCTCGCCCAGGATGGACTCGTGAATTCCAAAAACCTGGACATTGTTGCGATACTGATCGACAAAGGACTGCTGATTGATTCCACGAAATTGCATATCATGAACCGCAACTTCCGGAATTTCGTACTGAGTATTGTTGATCCTGCCGATCTGGGAAAACTCGAGAAATCGTTGAACACAACCGGTAACTGGAGCCGCTTCAAACTGCCACTGTTCTTCGTGGTATTTACGTTGCTTCTTTTTGTATTGAAAAGCGACAGCAGCCCGTTGTTCAGCAGCATTACCGGTTTCACGGCTATTATACCAATAGCGGTTGCAATCCTGAGTTTGTTCAGCCAGGTGAAGAAGAAGGAATAAGCGTCAGTATCAGTGTCAGCGTCAGTCAGGGTGCGAACACTGATTTTCATTTGAATGAATCCTGATCGGTAGTTCCAATGTCTCTACGCTTACTGACACTGACACTGCTTTACCTGTCTTTCGCGTGCTGATCGACCACTTCAATGATGGCGTGTACGATAGCAATACTCTGATCGATCTTCTGCAGCGCGTCGACTTTCAGCAGCGTTTCTTCCGGGCCTTCGGGCGTTGCGCTTTCAACTACGCGGCGGGTTTTACCGAGTTCCGTAATGTTGTTGCGAAGATGTTCATGCATCATGGCAACAGAAATTTCATGTTGGGTCATAAATGAGGGAATGGGGGAAAATCAAATGTAATAAAAGGAAATGTAATTTCATGTCTGACGTAGTAATTTATAGCAACTTATGGTCGATGCGCATACTGTAGTAGCGTCTCATTTGATTATTAAATAAATTGATCCAAAATGGAACTCAATATTTTTGGACGCAGATTGCGAGATAAAACAAACATCATTGCGAGGACCAAAACGATCCCGTTCATTTGGGAATTGGTATTGCTTTGCTCCTTGCAATATCCCAACCTGTTTTAATCTGCGTAATCTGTGTCACAATTTAAAACGACGCATTGCCTGATTCCATTCCGATTCTCAGTAACCTTGCGGGTTAGACCAATAGTTAATTGTACTTCCGTCGCCCCTGACCAGGTTCCTGGTGTAGTAGAGATAATTCCTCTGCTGCCTGATCATGATTGCCGACACTTTCTCTTTGAGATAACCTTCTGCATCCCATGCGTCCGAAAACATCATATTCGCATCGACGTACCTGTAGTTATCGACGTAAATTCTCATTTGATATTCATTGCACGGAAAAACCGATCCGTAACGTAATCCGCAAATGCCTTCGATGACCGGGGAGGGTGGATCGGGCGAAAGATTCTTTGCATGCAGTGAATCGTACACTTGCTGCACGGTGCAACCCACGAGCCGCCTGATGAATGCCGTATCACGGACCACAGCGAGTTCCGGAGCCAGCTTGCGCGGAAGCCTTGGACGAAGCGGAATCGAACACGTGGGCTCTCCGTTGAAATACACGGCATCGAAATATATTCTCTGGTCTTTCATGCTCCAGGAGATTTGTGAGTCGAGCGTGATGTCGCACGTGGAATATTTATATTCCGTGATCATGGCGGTTCCATCATCGAACACCATCACTTCGGCGTTTTCGAGGTACGGACAAAGGTACCAGCCGTTTGCATAGCAATCGTCATCATCAGCGAAGTAATCCGCTATGGTTTCCGGTGTGGGTTCGTAACGGAGCTTTGTGGTGTCGGTGTTCTGTTCGAGGACTGTCCACGAGTAATACCCGGACGGACAGTTTTCGTCCTCGACACAGGAGGTCAGCGCGAAACACGCGAAAATGGCAGGAAATACGTAATTGACCAGTTTACGGAATTTCATCTGGAGGTATAATGCAGATGAGTGGATAAAGTGACATGCGAATTGAGTGCAATTCAGGCGTTGAGGGCTTTCCGCTTCCCGAGTGCCTGTCCTGAGTTTGTCGAAGCCGGGGCTAAAAAAATTTCTGAGGTTCTTTAAACCAACAAAAGAAAAAACCGGAAGTTTTCCTCCGGTCTCAACATGCTCGTGCAATTGTTAATAAACAACGAGTGTTGTTCAAAAATTATAATTTGCCGAAATTCAAAACGGTGCAAATTTTCAACTTGACGCGTCGAATACACACTTCGTACCTTTATACCAAAACGTCGGGTTAGCACCCGACGCTAGCAATCCTCCCAGATTATTTTTCAGGATCAAAAAATGGATGATAGAATGTTTTGAAGTATATCTGTTCGTATTCATTGGTGGGCATAAATATTAGATCGGCACAATTATCGTTGTTGCCGATTTTAACTGTATTCTGGCCAGTGTTCAGCATGTAAAAGTTTGCTCCTCTTCTTATCGCCATAGTTAAAACAAAATCATGATTAAGATATTCTGGGGAAATTCTCATCTTGAAAATTTCCTTCGAGAAGGGACTTTTGCAAAACAACTCTTCCTTCTTAAATAAATAGATGGTATCCTTTGCATCTAAATTGAATGGATTATTCATGATTCGCAAGTGAACAATACGGGATCCGGTGGTGTCGTCCTTAGCAGGTGAAAAATTAGACAGGAAATCTGTCTCCGTTGTCATACTATTGGATATACTATAACCATTTAGAAGCATTGTATCATCGGTTGTTGATTTCACATTATCCACGTTTTCCAACCCGGTTTGCGGGTCGCTACAACTGCCTATTATTAAAAATGTGATTAGCGCGAGTGCAAATTTCATGCGATTGTTTTTATGGTTGTTTTACTTCCGTTCCAGTCTTATCATATACTTTCTTTTCGGACGCTCCACCACCAAATGGATCCGATTTACTTCCGCCTATAGGGCCATTTGTTGCGGGACCAATTCCATTCGGATGTGGGTTTCCTTTTCCCTTACCGTAAATTTCAGAATAGTCAACTCGTCCGAACCATCCACGTGTCTCCACTCCGAGTTTCTTGGCCGTGTATTGAGCGAGGTTCGTTGTGCCATTGGCAGCCTGATTACCTGGTTCAGGAGGCGTAGCCGCATTACATATTCCTGTGTAGTTTATCACAGCTCCAGTGGCAAAAGCTCCTTTGTTTAACTTATCAACATCTTCCTTACCCCATGCCCACTTTTCATGAACCGGTCGATCTTTGTCACCATTAGGTCCATCCATTTGTTCTCCCTGCCCATTATTGCATTTATCGCAATGAGCCGGTTCAAAACTTCCCGTGGAGGGGCCCTGACTTGAAAACTCTGGTCGATAACCGTGACCATAAAATGATAATTCAGATACCTGATCATCTTTTCTAGCCTGCGACAATTCAGTTCCCTCCTTAGTTTTTGAATTTACATAATTAGTTATTTGGTCCCCACTACTAACATACACAACAGTAACTGGACCCTTATATGCAGCATCTACCGTTTTAACGTATTTATCGATATTATCTTTGTCCGCCTGTGTAAGATATATATCCGTTATTAGCAAAGTTATTGGTTCGGTTCCATCTTTGTTGGTGGTCAACGTTTTAAGTCTTAACAGGGCGGTGTTGACAAATTTGTATTTATCCTTTCCTTCCTTATCCCCACCACCAATAACGATTATTTTTTCTTCCCCATTGGGGTCAACAAATACCATTGGGCTATTGCCAACGTATGAATAAGGACTTTCGTATTGACACTTTGCGGCTTTTGCATCGATAACGAACCATCGTCCCAATCTCGTGTCCAAAATTCGCGAATCGTAGTTATAGCTATTTCCTTCTCCAACTAGATCATCTTCACGCTCCTTCCCGTTGTACCCATATCGGTAAACTTTTAACGAAAAATTTCGCTCCTGCATTGTGACCCCAAACGCATAGTAGTCCGTAGCCGTAACTATATCCGCGTGATAGTTTTCGATTATGCTATCTCCAGGACTGCTCCAATCCTTACCAACGGCAAGGTCGGTTACCACGCAGATTACGTTTCCTAAATGATTGGACAGCTCGTACTGACGGAATTCTACATTATGCGAGAGATACGTGGTGTCCATACTTGAGCCGATCATTTCGATCGTGTCGGTATAAAGACCCAAACGGGATTGTCCGTATATAGCTCTTTCCTTCAGTGTGTAGTTCATTACGGATGAGACTACTTCCTGGTCATAGGTTGCCATGATAAGACCTTGAGGACTCCGCACATAATAAGTGCTTTTTTCCCAGTTCCAACTGTCATCATATACATGCTTGGCGACGCGCTGCCCCATAGCGTCATAATCAAATTTTAGATTTTTCTTAGAGCTTCCTGGTGTCCGTTGTACGGTCTTTAATTTGCCAGTCACGATCCACTTCAGAGTGTCGATTTCTTCAAGGGAATCGCGCACAAGACGACCTTCTTTATCGTATTCGTAATTGTTAGCTGTGTTGATCGAAGACAAGGCTGAATTGAAACTTCCCTGGTCATCAATATCACCTGCATAACTGCCGGAACCGATATTGTCGTTTACGTGGTACAAGCGATTCTGAATCACATCCCCCGCTCCGTTCTTCGCGTAGTTATATGTCAGGTCTTCGATTTGCCCGCCCGCTTGATCCATCCTGGCCTGTGATAGAATATTTCCATTCGCATCGTAGGTAAAGGAGTTGAAATATTTGAAGTTGCTATGCGTTCCGGTGAATCCCCAGACGTTATTCACCTTGCTCACATTCGTCCAGGCTCGCGCATACAATAGCCTATGCAACTGGTCGTAATTATAGGCTACACCTTGTGGCAGCGCCGTTCCATTCGTATCCGTGATGGATGTGACCATCGCTGAAATGTTTCCGTTGAACAAATCTTGACGGTCACCACTAAAATCACTGCCACCTTGCTCGGCTTCCCAACGTTTCTTTACGTTGTTCCATTTGGATGTATCAATCGGTGCATAATCTCCTTCATAGTAGGTTAACGAATAGCTGAACGCATCCTTTGCAAAAAGCGCATTGACATTGCCAGTCAAGGTATCCGCATCATGTCCCATATCACGTGTTGTATCCAGCCAGTTACTGTTCACGCCTTTGATCCAACCCTGAAGTGTATATGCATAATCTACGCCCTGAACCGAATTCTCGCCCAATTCCATTCTCGCCAACGGTCCGTGCAGATAGTATATATACTTCGCGTCCTGGTCCCAGACGACATTATCCGTACTTGTCTCAACAGTCTGAAGCCGATTGTCCCCATCGTACTCATACCGATGGAGCATCATATCTGCACTGTCACGTTCAAATGCTACTTCATTCATTTTAGCACTGACCTGATCATACTCGTAATCCAATCGTTTATAGCGCTGAGAGGATATAGCTCCACCAGGCGCATACCGCTGTGGATTATCTTGCAATAGTGTATTTACGCCACCGTGAATGTCGTAGCTATAATGCGTCGCGTGGTTATAAATTGAATCCTCTGCATTGAGCGTGTCGGAATAGGTGACATGAACCATGCGCTTGCGAAGATTGATCTGGTCAAAATTTATCGGAAAATGGGACGCAATATCAGGATTGATTGTATCGTAATATGTTCTTGTTACTTCAATGCGTAAACCGCTTGTTTCTGTCAACCAATCCGAGAGTGTATCATTATCAATTATTTTTGGATTGAAATGATTTGCAATATATGTTCCAAATATACTCGCCATTTGTAGGTCTGTCGGATCATTCTCGTATTTCTCCCCTGCTTCGTTGACTCGACCAAGAGCATCATATTTGACATAGCTATACCGCTTGATGTTTTCCGCATATTGTCGTGAATTCTGACAAAGCACAATCCTTCCCAGCTTATCATACCAGAAATACGTTGAGAAAATATCACTCTCGTCACGCAGCAATCGTGCGTAACCCGGTTGTACGGTTGGCGTCGACGTATTGTCGTACGTTCCACCCACAAATCCATTGTACCGGGTAGCAAACGCAATACTTGAGGTTCCGATTTTTGATGAATCCGTTTGTCCAAGCAATTCGTCATCGCTGCGTTTGAGTACCCAGTTGCCCGCAGTAAACAATCCGGTTCCTGTGCTCCACGCAAACGCATCCGTTTTCAGAATTACACCCTTGTTTCCAACGAGGTATCCGTTGATGTCATCGTGGAAATAGAAATCAGTAAACGTTACGCCGGTCAAACCGCCAGGTAATGTGCATGCCGTTGTGGTGAATGAACTTCCGTTCCAATAGCGGAGCGAAGTGTTTGTTCCTGCAGCGAAATACGAAAACTGGCTGTTGCGGTAGAATGCTTTTACTGCGCGGAAAGAAACTCCGCTAACCACTGTACCGTTTACACTCCAACTTACTCCATAGTCTGTTGAATGTGCAGTCACGCTATTGCCACCGCCGCCGCCAGCAATTACTCCGTAACCGTTCGAGGTGAAATCAACTGCAGCAAGAATTGTTCCCGCAACAAAACTGGCCGCATCCTGTGTTGCTACGCCGGCTGAAACTCTTCCAAGATAGCGTGCGGTGCCTCCAATAGTTGCTGTACCGTTTGCATGGTTGAACGCGCAGTTCAGGTTCGGAAGACCTGCTCCCATGACTGTAAGACTGGAAGGTATAGCTACATTCCAGGTGTTACCACCATCGTTGGTGTAGCGGATTGTAAAGCGATCGCCAACGGCATAACCGTTCGAAGCGTCTGTAAAGTGCATGCCTTTCAATGCAGGCGTATACACGCGTGTGTTGGCCATCGATGTTTGACCAAAGCACCAGCGCACATGTGCGTGAGCACCCACAGCAATCGCAGTAGTACCGCTGCCAGAGACAAACGCAACGCCATTGAGATCACCCGCTGTTGAAACGGTTGATACATTGATCACCGGTGTTCCCACTGTGATGTTATTGCACACAAGTAGTTTTCCATCTTCGCCGGCCATGTATACCGCATTGCCGCTACGCGTGATATCGAAAAGTGCTTCAGTAACACCTGTGGAAATTGCGGTAGTGGTGAACGATGTGGAACCTACAGAGTAGGAGATCAGCGTACCGTTTTCACCGCAGGCCAAACCGGTTGTCGTGGTATTGTAATGCTGTGCATATAAATCTTCTGCCGTTGATGTTTTGAATATTTTCCATACACCGGCGCTGGCCTGCTGCACCACGTTTCCATCATTACCTGCCGCATATACTTTTCCTCCGCTTCCGGAAAATTCCACGTTGTTGAGCGTGACGTTGGTGATATTGTCGCTCACGTCGGTAAACGTAACTGCTGGCGAAACAATATTGAAAGCAGATTTCTCCAGTGCTCCGCGTGTACCACCTAACATGGCCGTACTGTTTGCAACGCTCATGGTGGTGATCACCGAGTAAGTACCCACAGTTGCAGTAATAGCCGTAGCCGTTGTGGTTGCTGCGCCCGAACTGAGCACGATCTTGTACAGCTTCATGTCTGTATTGTTGAACGTAACAAGGTCGGTTGCTGTTCCTGCAGGCTGAACGTCAGCAAAATTGTTGCTGGCCGGAGTAGGTGATGAGAATATGGCAACCGCGTGTGAGCTGCTGTTCGCCGCTTTATACACGCTGTACAATTTTCCATTGGTATTCAGCAACGTTCCGCTGATGCAAGGATCAGTTCCGGAGGTCATGGCAAGCGCAGAAAAACGAACAAAGTTCTCGTCGCCTCCGCTTATACCCGTAGCAATGTTGGTCCAGATAATGAAGCTTGCCGTTCCATCAGTGGTGACATACATCGTACTACTGTTGCCCGCCACGTAAATCCACAATGCGCCCGCGGTGGTTGTGGTTGCCCATGCGGTATTCAGATCAGTTGAAACCGCCGGACCATTCAGCGGAATCATTCCGAAGTTGCCCGACTGGATAATCACGCGACTCACTAAGCTCGCTTGTCCTACCGCAACAATTTTAGCTGTTGACCCGGAGTTTTCGTATCCGTAGAGTGCGTTGTAATCATCTCCGGGATCAGAAAGCAAAGTCCATGTGATTCCGGCGTCAATGGTTTTCCATATCTGTCCTTCACCACCGGATGTTTCAATGATCGCGATACCTTCATCCTGCGTGCGGAAATAGACATCAATGAACTGACCGGTCGTTCCGGTTGGAACAACCTGCCAGTCGGTGCCGTCGTTCTCTGTTCGGAGAAGTATGCCATCCTGTCCGCAGGCGTATGCTTCTGATGTTGCATAGTAACTCACCTTCTTAATATCAGCAGTAGTCGTAATTGATGTCTGCTGCGTCCACGAAGTGAGGTTACTG
The DNA here is from genome assembly GCA_035489505.1 of Bacteroidia bacterium. Classification (GTDB taxonomy): domain Bacteria; phylum Bacteroidota; class Bacteroidia; order Palsa-965; family Palsa-965. Next base: position 8,360 of record DATHKF010000612.1, read on the forward strand.
CTTTTGAAAATGAACCCCTGT